>JBAWHH010000386.1:0-3828 GCA_049593715.1 Rhodocyclaceae bacterium | reverse complement strand
CTTTGTATCTTTCCTGCTTCGCCAATCCCATGTTTTCCGGAATCGTGGCCGCCACCGGCCGCATCAGCCATATTGTCAGCGCAGAAAAAGGCCTGCGCCTCACCATCGAGGCTGGCAGCCTCGGCCTGGACGACGTCGCCTTGGGCGACAGCATTGCCTGCAGCGGGGTTTGCCTGACGGTGATTGCCAGAGAGGGCAACCACTTCACCGTGGATGTCTCCCGCGAGACGCTGGATTGCACGGTGGGCCTGGACGGCCCGCACGCGGTGAATCTGGAAAAGGCGCTGCGCCTGGCAGACCGCTTGGGGGGCCATCTGGTGAGCGGGCACGTGGATGGCGTGGGCGAGGTGGTGCGCTTCGAGGCGATCGGCGAAAGCTGGGAACTGGTGATCCGCGCCCCTCAGCCGCTGGCCAAGTACATCGCCCGCAAGGGATCGATCACGGTGGACGGGGTGAGCCTCACCACCAACCGTGTCGACGGCGCGGAGTTCTCCATCAACCTGATTCCCCACACTATCGAGGTGACGACGCTCAGCCGCCTGGCGGCGGGCGCGCGAGTCAACCTGGAGGTGGATCTGATCGCCCGCTACGTCGAGCGCATGTTGTCCGCCGAGCGGGAGGCAGCATGACGGCCCTGTCGCCTGTTGGCGACATCATCGCCGACATCCGTGCCGGCAAGATGGTCGTCTTGGTGGACGAGGAAGACCGGGAGAACGAGGGCGATCTGGTGATGGCGGCGGAGCACGTTAGCGCTGAAGCAATCAATTTCATGGCCCGGCACGGCCGCGGCCTGATCTGCCTGACGCTGACGGAAGATCGCTGCCGGCAACTGGGCCTCACCCAGATGGCGCGGGACAACAAGAGCCCCTACAGCACGGCGTTCACCGTTTCCATCGAGGCGGCGAGCGGCGTGACCACCGGCATCTCGGCCCAGGACCGGGCGCGCACGGTGCAGGCGGCCGTGGCACGCAATGCCCGGCCGGAGGACATCGTCCAGCCCGGCCATATTTTCCCCATCATGGCCCGTCCCGGCGGGGTGCTGGTGCGCGCCGGCCATACGGAAGCCGGCTGCGATCTGGCCAGTCTGGCGGGGCTGGAGCCCGCCGCGGTGATCTGCGAGGTGTTGTCCGAAGACGGGTCGATGGCGCGGCTGCCGGATCTCATCGCCTTTGCCCAGCAGCACGGGCTAAAGATTGGCGCCATCGCCGACCTGATCCACTACCGCGCCGAATCCGAACGGCTGGTGGAGCGGGTGGCGGAGAAGCAGATCCAGTGCGGGCAGGTTCCGTTCCGCCTGTTGGCCTACCGCGACCAGACGAGCGGAGAAGTGCACCTCGCTTTGGCCAAGGGCGAAATCCACCCCGATACCGAAACGCTGGTACGCGTGCATGAACCCATTTCGGTCATCGACTTTCTCGACTGCACCAGCCACCGCCATGCGTTCAGCGTCGACGAAGCCCTGCGCATCATCGGGGAACGCGGCGCCGGCGTGATTGTGCTGCTGCGCCGGCCTGAATCCGGCCAGGATCTGCTCGCCGCGCTGGACGAGAAGGACGCAACAGCACGGCCGAGTGCCAAGTGGGATCCGCGCCTTTATGGCATCGGCGCCCAGATCCTGCGTGATCTGGGCGTAGGCAAGATGCGGCTGCTGGCCAGCCCGCGCCGCATGCCCAGCATGACCGGCTTCGGGCTGGAGGTAGTGGGTTATCTAACGCCCGGCGAAACCGCGGCCTGATCCTTTTCTGAACGGACTGCCAATGGCACGCTACGAAAACATCTACGAAATCGAACCCCAACACGCCGGCGCCGGCCTGCGCATCGGCGTGGTGATGAGCCGCTTCAATCAGGACGTGGGCGAAGGCCTGCTCGGCGCCTGCACGGCTGAACTCAAGCGGTTAGGCGTGGACGAGCGCGACCTACTCATCGCCACCGTGCCTGGCGCCCTGGAACTGCCCCTGGCGCTGCAGGCGCTCGCGCAGAGCCGGCGCTACGACGCGCTGGTGGCTCTGGGTTGCGTGGTGCGGGGCGAGACATATCACTTCGAGATCGTTTCCAACGAATCGGCCCGGGGCATCACCGACGTGCAACTGGAAACGGGAGTGCCCATCGCCAATGGCGTATTGACCACCGAAGACGACGACCAGGCCCTGGCCCGGATGGCGCAGAAAGGGGCCGACGCGGCCCAGACGGCGGTGGAAATGGCGAACCTGCTACGCCACGTCACGACGGTGGCGGGATGAGGTCCGCCCGGCGCCGTGCACGCGAGGTCGCGCTGCAAGGCCTGTACCAGTGGCAAGCCACGGGAGATTCGGCCACCGCCATCACGGAGCATCTGAGCGAAGCAAAGAGTTTCGGGAAAGCTGACCAGCCCTTGTTCTCCCAGATCCTGCAAGGGGTGATGACCAATGCAGCGGAACTGGAGGCGACCATAACGCCCCTCCTCGACCGCAAGCTGGGCGAGCTTTCGCCGGTGGAACGCTGCATTCTCCTGGTGGGCGCATACGAACTGGCGCACATGCCGGAGACGCCGTACCGCGTCGTGATCAACGAGGCGATCGAACTGGCCAAGGCTTTCGGCGGCACCGACGGCCACCGCTACGTCAATGGGGTGCTGGACAAACTCGCGCCCCAATTGCGGCCCCACGAAACAACGGGCCAGGCGCGCTGAAGCGGTTTGGGGCGAACCCCGTTTCCCCAGGTAGCGCAAGTTGGCGTCCGAATTCGACCTGATCCAGCGTTTCTTCACGCGCCCGGTCTCCCACACCGTTCTGGGGGTGGGGGACGACGGCGCGGTGATTCGGCCGCGGCCTGGCATGGATTTGGTGATTTCCACCGATATGCTGGTGGCCGGCACCCATTTCCTGCCCGATACCGATCCGGAAGCGTTGGGCCGAAAGGCGCTGGCGGTTAATCTTTCCGATCTCGCCGCGATGGGAGCCGAACCGCGCTGGGCGCTGCTGGCGGCGGCGCTGCCGGCTCCGGACGAGGACTGGATCGCCGCGTTCTGCCGCGGCTTTTTCGGCCTGGCGGCGGAGTTCGGCGTCGATGTGATCGGCGGCGACACCACCCGCGGCCCGCTCAACCTTACGCCCACGGTGTTCGGCGAAGTGCCGGTCGGCCAGGCCGTGACACGATCCGGCGCCCGCGTGGGGGACACGATTTGGGTATCCGGCGCGCCCGGTAGGGCGGCGCTCGGTTTGGCGCATCTGCAAGGTAGGACCGTATTGGCCGAGCCGGGATTGAGCGCGTGCCTCGATGCGCTGCAACGGCCGCAGCCGCGGGTGGCCCTGGGCGCTGCGCTGCGGGGGCTGGCCCACGCCGCCATCGACGTTTCCGACGGGTTGCTGGCGGACCTCAGCCACATCCTGGAGCAGTCCGGCGTGGCAGCGGAAGTCGATGAAGCCCAGTTGGCCCCCGGCGCTTACGAGGACGCGCCCGACGCCGATGCCGCACTGGCGCGGCAATGTGTGCTTGGCGGCGGTGACGATTACGAATTGCTGTTTACGGCGGCGCCCGAGAAGGCGGAAGCAATCCTGCGGCTCGGCCAGCAGGTGGGCGTGCCACTCACCGCCGTTGGCCGCATCGTCGAAGGCGCATCTCCCTCCATACTCCTGCGCGACCGCGATGGCCGCATCGTGCCGCCGCCGCGGAGCGGTTACGATCATTTCCTCTGACGCCATGACCAGACCGAACTGGAAATTCCTGCTGGAACACCCCGCCCACCTGATTGCCTGCGGCCTCGGCAGCGGCCTTTCGCCATGGGCACCCGGCACCGCAGGAACGCTGTTCGCCTGGGCCAGCTACCCCATTCTCAAGGCGTTTTTCAGC
>JBAWHH010000385.1:0-2949 GCA_049593715.1 Rhodocyclaceae bacterium | reverse complement strand
GGCGTAGGCCTGCCCTGCGCTGCCGGGGCGGCGCCCGACAGCGGAGTGTCCAGCGCTGGGGGCGTTTCCGGCCGGAAAGCCGCAAGACGCAGCAAGGTCATGGTGAAGCCGGCGTACTCGTCCGGCGCCAGCATCAGGTCCGCCCGGCCCTGAATAGCGATCTGGTAGGCCAGTTGCAGAAATTCGGCGTCGAAAGTCTTGGCGTAGGGCGCCAGCCGCGCCCGTTCGCTGTCGTCCACGATGGCGTCAGGAGCAAACTGCACCAGGGCAACGCGGTGCAGCAACCGGCCAAGTTCCTGCAGGGCCGCGTCGAAGGAAAGGCTGCGCGCGTCCATCGCGTCGGCCACCGCGAGCATGGCGTGGATGTCCCCCGCGGTCAGCCCGTCGAGCACGGCGTACAGGTGATCCTCCCCCACCGTGCCGAGCATGGCCCGGACCCCTTCTTCCTCCACCTTGCCAGCGCCGTGGGCGATGGCCTGGTCCAACAGCGAGAGGGCATCGCGCATACTGCCCGATGCCGCTTTGGCCAGTTGGCGTAGCGCGGGCGGTTCGAACTCGACCTTCTCGGCTTCCAGCACCCGCGCCAGATGATCGACGATGTGCTGCGGCGGCATCTGCTTCAGGTTGAACTGCAGGCAGCGGCTCAGCACCGTGACGGGAATCTTCTGCGGATCGGTGGTGGCGAGAATGAATTTGACGTGTTCCGGCGGCTCTTCCAGCGTTTTCAACATGGAGTTGAAGGCATGGCCGGTGAGTTGATGCACTTCGTCGATGACGAAAACTTTGAAGCGCCCGCGACTCGGCGTGTAGGCCGCCTGCTCCAGCAGTTGCGCCATCTCGTCCACGCCCCGGTTGGACGCGGCATCCAGTTCGAGATAGTCGACGAAACGGCCACTGTCGATTTCCTGGCAGGCGCCGCAGACGCCGCAGGGCCGCGGCGTGATACCGGTTTCGCAATTGAGGGCCTTGGCGAGAATGCGCGCCAGGGTGGTCTTGCCGATGCCCCGGGTGCCGGTGAACAGGTAAGCGTGATGGAGCCGCTGGGTCTCGAGCGCGTGGGTCAGGGCGCGTACGACGTGTTCCTGGCCAACCAGCGTCTCGAAAGATTTTGGCCGCCACTTGCGCGCGAGAACCAGATAGCTCATGGACGGATTTTAGCAGACGCCCCGCAACTACCTTGCCGCCGTAGAGCAAGGCCGCCTTTCAGTCGAAGGTGCAGACCAACGAATTGGGGGAATGGGAAGGTGGCGAGCCTGACCCCCGGCACTTGCAGTTAGCAGTTGTGGCTGCTTCCTTCCGGACCTGACCAGGTTCACCACGCTGCAATGCGGGGAGACCCGCCACGGCCAATTCTAACAGAGATCCTCGGTTGCCACGGCCGGCGCAGACGCGCTTTCCGCCGTGCTTCACAAGCGGTTTCGCGGAGTCGGCTAAAATGCGCACAGGCTGAGGATTAGGCCAGCCCATTCCCTCGGCCCAAGTGCCGATCAAGACAACCTGCCCCACAATGACTCCGCCGCGCCACTCATGGACCGCCCCGACCGCGGGGATCGGCCTGCTCATCATCGCGGGCACCTATCTGCTGCTCGGAACGCTCGGCCATGATCCCTGGAAGGCCGACGACGCCATGGGCATTGGCGTCGCCTGGAGCATGTTGCAGGACGACGGCTGGCTGGTGCCGAAAATCGCCGGGGAGCCGTTCCTCGCCAATCCGCCGCTGTATTTCTGGATCGCCGCGCTGACCGGCAAGCTCTTCGGCTGGTTCCTGCCGCTGCACGACGCCATGCGCCTGGCTTCGGTGGTGTTCGGTGCCCTGTTCTTCGCTGGCATGGGCGTAACGGCCGGCAGCCTCTACGGCAGCCAGACGCGCGGCGCGGCAGTGCTGCTCACGCTGGGCAGCATTGGCCTGCTGGTGCACATCCACGACGCCAATCCCTCCATTGCCCTGATGGCCTGTTTGCCCTGGGCGGTGCATGGTCTGAATCTGGTGCGAGAACGTCCAGGAAAGGGCGGTGCCATTGCCGGCTGGGCGATCGGGCTCGGCTTCCTGGCGGCGGACTGGGTCGCCTTGGTGACGCTGGTTCCGCTGGCGATCCTGCTACCCCTCGTGTCGTCCCAGTGGCGCAATCGGGCCGCGGTTACGGGCATCGCGTTTGCGCTTCTGCTGGGGGGCGCCATCGCCTGCAGTTGGCCCGGAATGCTGTTGTGGCGGCATCCGGAAGCGCTCGCCCTGTGGTCCCAGGCGTCGTTCTCCGATTTCCAGTTTGGCGTGGCCCAATGGCCGCGGGCGGCGGGCTACCTCGCCCTGTTGCCTTGGTACGCCTTCCCCGTCCTGCCTCTGGCGCTGTGGGCCCTGTGGCTGGACCGCCGCAGCCTGGGCCAGCCGGGAGTCATCCTGCCGCTGCTCTATTTCGCCGCCACGGTATTCGCCTTGAGCGCCAGCAGCGACCCGCGCAGCAGCACCGCGCTGCCGCTTCTGCCGCCCCTCGTACTGCTTGCCGCCCGGGCCGCCGGTTCCCTGCGCCGCGGTGCCGCCAACGGCTTCGACTGGTTCGGGATGATGACCTTCAGCATTTTCGGCGCTCTGGTTTGGCTGGGCTGGATCGCCATGCTGACCGGCACGCCGGAGAAACTTGCCGCACGTTTCACGAAAATCGAGCCCGGCTTCAGCCTCGAATTTTCCACCCCGGCTTTTGTCGTCGCCCTGGCCCTCACCCTCGGATGGATATGGCTCATGGCTGCCCTGCCCCGTTCCCCCCTGCGCGGCACGGTGCATTGGGCGGCGGGGCTGGTCATGTTCTGGGGGCTGGTGATGACGTTGTGGGTACCTTGGATCGACTACGGCAAGAGTTACCGCGGCTTGTCCGCATCCCTAGCAGCGGCCCTGCCAGCACAGCGCGATTGCATCTCCGGTTACAACGTCGGTGAAGCCCAGCGGGCATCGTTCCA
>JBAWHH010000384.1:0-8952 GCA_049593715.1 Rhodocyclaceae bacterium | reverse complement strand
GCGGCCCGCAAGAAGCGGCGGCGCGAGGAAAATTCATCTGATGGCGGCATTTGGAAGCCCTCGAAAGCAACAAGCGCGGCATTTTGCCTTGACATGGGCAAATTCAAAAGCACAAAAAAAGGGGGATTTCCCAATCTGGTGCCATTCGCCAGATGAAGTTCCGGTTTTGCGCTCAACAAAGCCGTCGGATCCGACCTGGGGCGGCACAGGGTTTCCGGGCGGGGAGCCGGGGCGGTGCCGGGGACGATTGGCTGTTTCAGCCGAATCGCGACGGATGGAATTCGGGTTGGGACGTTCGCCACCTAACCGTTGTCAACGGTTGCTGGGCGTTAGCTCCTGCGGTTGTCGGACGCTATCAGTGCTCTTTGCCATCGACCCTCGGCTGGACAAGAAACGGGATGTAGCGAGCCGCCAGGACAGCGAAGCACGCGAACCAGCACCCTGCCGCGAGGTGGATCCATTCGGCGTAGGCGGCGGGATGGATCTGTGGGGCGGCGATCCGAATGAAGAAGCCGAGGATCATGATCCACAGCACCATCCTGTCTCCCCGGTCGAACACCACCTTCCTTCCCGTGTGCCCCTTTGAAATGCGGATCAGCATCGCCGGAATGATCAGCCCCATTGCCCCGAAAGTGAAGACGTGGACTGTGACGGTGCCGACCCAGGCGGTGCCAAGAATGGCGTCGCCGAACGCAAGCAGCAATTGGGCGACGATCGCCAGGTAGCCGAGATACATGATGCCGATGTCGAGCCGCCGCAGCGCCAGGTGCGGTTTCCAGAAAGCGAATCGCCCCGCCAGCAGCAAACCGAGCGTAAGGGCGATCCAGGCGGACCAGTTTGGCGGCAGCAGGCCCTCGCCTATGAGGACAACGGCCAGCCCCTTGATCGCCAGATCGAGCAGGGGGTGACGCAGGATCGACGCGTCGAAGACGTTTTTCACGAACTGGGTCAGGGTTCGCTCCAGCATGACCAGGAAAGCCACGCGGAACAGGCCGATCGCCATGCCCCAGCCGAGCTTCATGTGATCGCCGGTCAACATCAGGTATTTCGCCGCGAGGAAAGCGGGCAGGATGAGCAGAAAAAGGTAGTTGTCCCGATAGCTGTCACGCTCGCGGTGGCGGATCAGCGTCCACAGGACCATGGCGACGATGGATACCAGAAAAAGATTGTTCGATAGCCGGAACAGCAGGGGCGGCCAGTCGCCCTGGAACCACATGCCCGCCCGCTCAAACAGCCAGGCGGCAACCAAAAACATCAGCGCACCGCCATGGTAGCCCCGGACCTGAACCCAATTCTTGGTCGCCGTCAGCAGGAAACCGCCCAGCACCGCCCAGCCGAAGCCGAAAAACATCTCGTGGGCGTGCCATTGAACGGTCGAGATGGGCATCGGCGGTGCGGCGACGACGCCCGTGAACATCAGGGCCCAGAGCACCGGCAGCGCCAGTCCAGACAGACATGCAAGGGCGAAGAAAGGGCGGAAGCCCACCAGCCACAGAGGGTGCCCGGCTGGGCCCGTGTCGTTGTCGGCCGGGGCGCTTTGTGTCGTCAAAACGTTCCGCCGGGCGCTGACGCGGATGCGGGATGGTCACCGGGCAGGTCTTTGGCCGCCACCGTGTCGGTGGGCCTGGCGCCCTGATCCGCTGGAGATTCTGGCTCGGCAGGTGCGTCACATTCTCCGAACCAGCCGGGGAATTCGTGGGCGTAGCATGGAGGAGATGAGTAGGCCGTGGCGCCCGGAATCGCTTTATCGCATTCTTTGGTCATGGAACCTCCTGGCAGTCAAAGGGCTGGGTGCAGAACGAAGACGGCCGGATCTTCGCCGTGGTCGATC
The DNA here is from genome assembly GCA_049593715.1 of Rhodocyclaceae bacterium. Lineage (GTDB taxonomy): Bacteria > Pseudomonadota > Gammaproteobacteria > Burkholderiales > Rhodocyclaceae > JBAWHH01. Next base: position 7,121 of record JBAWHH010000384.1, on the reverse strand, counting down.
AGGATGCGGCGCACGCGGTCCTGCCACATTGTGCCGAAGCGTTGCAGTTCTTCCGGGCTACCTTGCCCAGACATGCAGAGCCGCATCAAGTCCTGCAACGCCGGATTGGCCGGTACCTGGTTGAGCCGGGCGGCGGCGTCTACCCGCATTCCCGTATCGACGCGGGTGAAACGGATGTCCAGTGGCACATCGGCGCAAAACTGCAGGAGACTGCGCCGATCGAAGCGCCCGCCGAGTCCCTTGAATCCCGTGTCACCCGCGGCACCGGTGATGAGGGAAACGACGTTGGCGATGACGCCGGCTACCCCGGTTGTACGGTCTTCGCGGAATTCAACGCGGATCCCGCCCCGTTCCGGCAAGTCGGTGCCATACAGGGCGCTCAGCGCCAGCCGGGTTAGCCCGTAGGCGCTTGCCACCGTCGGACAGGAGTGGCCGGCGAGCTTCACCGCGTCAACGTACCCATACTCGATGATGCCGCCCGTCGCGGCGCCGAGAAACTCCGCCAGCGGGTCGCGCAGCCTCACGCGGGGGACCGCGTCGAAGAAATCAGGATAGGGCAAGGTGTCCTCCTTGGTGACTGGTTAGAGCGCCGCTGGGTGGGAGGGCCATTCGGTGCCGCATGAAATTCTCGATGACCCCGTTACGATGGCCGGCCCGCTGCGTAGACCGCAGCCTGCACGCGGGAGGTCAGGTTCAGTTTGCGCAGGATGTGCTGGACGTGGATCTTGACCGTGGTCTCGGCAATGTCGAGGGCGCGGGCGATTTCCTTGTTGGTAGCGCCACGGGCAATGTGGGCGAGGATCTCCTGTTCCCGCGGCGACAGGCTGTGGATCGGATCCAGGTTTGGTACGGATTCCGGGAGGGCGGCTTCGCCTTGGAGCGACTGAAAAGCACTGACCAGCTTGCTCGTCATCTCCGGGCTGACGACCGATTCGCCGGCCATCGCCCGCACGATCGACGTGGCGAGGGCTTCGCTGTCCACAGTCTTCAGCAGGTAGCCGTGGGCGCCGCCGCGTAGCGCCGCCGCCAAGTCGCGCTCGTCTTCGCTCATGGTGAGCATCAGTACCCGCGCGAGTGGCGCCACCTCTTTGAATCCGGCCAAGGCATCCACGCCGGTGACGCCGGGCAGGTGATTGTCAAGCAGGATCACGTCGGGCTGGGTTTCGGCGGCGCGCCGGTGGGCTTCGCCGGCATCGCCCGCCTCGGCCACCACGGTGAAGCGGGCGTCGGCAGCCAGCAGCGAAATCAACCCGCGCCGGAACAGGGTATGGTCATCCACCACAAGCACGCGTATGGGTATCGCTGCAGTCATGCGGCAATCCTTTGCCGCTCGGGCAGCGTCAGCGCGACGCAGGTGCCTGCGCCGGGGACCGAGGTGACCTCCACCGCGGCACCGATGCGCTGGGCGCGTTCGCGCATGATGCGCAGGCCGACATGGGTTTCATCCGCGGCGGCGGTTTCGCTGATGAACCCGCAGCCGTCGTCGCGCACTTCCACCCGCCACTGCGGCGCTTGCTGGACCTCGACCCAGACTTCCCGCGCCCGCGCGTGTTTGCGCACGTTGGAAAGGGCTTCCTGGACCACGTGCAGGACTTGAACCTGCACGTCGGCAGCCAGCGGCAGGCCATTGCCTTCGATCGACAAGTGGGTGCTCAGGCCGGTCTGAAGCTCGAACTTCTGCAGCGTGGTTTGCAGCGCCGGGGCGATGTCTTCGGTGTTGGTCCGGGTGCGGAAATGCACCAGCAGTTCGCGCGCGTCGGCTAGGCTTTCGTGCACGCCGGAATCGAGTTCCGCCACCGTGCGTTCGATCATTTCGACGTCCTGGCGTTTGAGCGCGCTACGCAGCAGGCCGACCTGGATCTTCAGGAACGCCAGGCCCTGAGCAATGGAGTCGTGCAGTTCGCGAGCCAGCAGACTGCGTTCCTCGGCCACCGCGGTTTCCCGTTCCAGCGCGCCCACGCGCAGGCTTTCGATGGCTCCGGCCAGATGGCTGGCCAGGGTTTCCAGCAGCGCACGGTCTTCGTCAGCCAGCGTGGTGGCCGAGCAATAGAACAGGTCCAGCTCGCCGACCATGCGCTCCTGAAGGCGAACCGGCACGCTGATCACCGTCTGATAGCCGGCGCGCTGGCAGTGGCCCAGCGGCACGGTCGTTTCATCCTGCCGGATCGAAATGACCCGGGTGATGGCTTGCCCCCGCGGCTGCCCACACAGGCAGCCACCCGTGGCGATGCATTGTTCGTGGGCCGCCCAATCCTCAGGCACACCATCGGAAGCCAACAGCAGATAGCGCTGATTCGATTCGTCCGACCAGCGCACGGCGGTGGCGTCCGCTCTGGCGATGCGCCGCACCTGCCGGGCGAACCCCTGGGCCAGTCCATCCAGCGTGGTGGCATGGGCGGCGAAGGCGGCCGACTCGTAGAGGGCCGCCAGCCGCGCCCGCTCCGCCTCCAGGCGCAGGGTCTTCTCCCGCACCTTGGCCTCGAGGTTCTGGTAGAGGCCTTGCAAGGTCTCCGCCATACGGTTGAAGCCCGCGGACAAGGCGCCGAACTCGTCGCCGGAACTCACTTCCACGCGCGCCGCCAGATCGCCTTCGCCGATGCGCGCCAGGCCCGACTGCAGCCGGGCCAGCGGATTGAAAACGAAGAGGTAAGCCGAATAAAGCATGGCGATGGCGCTGGCGATGGCCAGGGCCATCATGACCAACTGGAACGCGTTCAGAATCGCCGTCAGGCGCGCCAGTTTTCGTTCGATCGCCGACACGAACGCGTCGATGCGCTCGACGAAGCCCTGGGCCTGCTGCGCCACCTTGGCGGACGGGGGCGCGGGCCTGTCGGACCACGCCTCACGCAGCCCCTCCCATTCCCGCTGCACCTCGGCGAACGCTGCCCGCGACCGCACATCCCGCGGCACGAACAGGGGGCGCGACGGATCCCCCGTGCGCAGCACCGCGAGACTTCGATCAAACTGGACCATCAAGGCCTCGATCTGCAGCCCATCGCCTGAGGGCAGCGTTTGCGCCAGCCGCCATGTCTGCATGCGCATACGGCCCGCCTCGTTGACCGCGGCCGCGCCGCCCTCCAACTGCCACGTCACCCACAGGGTGAGTCCGATCGAGGCCAGCGCCATCAACAGCAGGCTGCCGCCGATGGCGCCGAGTTTGATGGCGAGGGAATGGGGGCGGGCCATCAGTCCATTCTAAGTGTTCGATGCAGGAACCGCCACGCGAGCGGGGCGGCCTGTGGCGGCGCTGGATGATCCGGCGGCCCCACCTGTCGTGGCTGGCTTTGCGCAGCGCCCCAACCCTGCCGCCGCGAGAGTTCGTTGCGGAAACGCCTGCCGCCCCCTCGGCAGCCCAGCTGCGAAACGTCCATCAACAGGCCCGATCGCCACCGGTTCCCGACGCCCCACGAATCGTCATTCCCGCGCAAGCGGCAATCCATGCCGGGTTCGCGTTTTCGCGGGAACGACGGGGGTGAGCAAGCGCTACTGCACGAGCGGCGTGGCAGGGGCGTCGAGATCGACGCCTTCGACAGTTGCCTCCGCCACAAGCTGCTGCAGGAAATGGCGCAGCGCAGAGGCGAAAGACTGCTGGCGCAGCACCTGGGCGACGGCGGCCTGGACTGCCTCAAAAGCTTGTGCGGCGCCCGGCTCGCGGGCCAGCACTTCCACAACGTGCAGGCCGAAACGGCTGTGGACCAGACGCGGCAACACGCCGATCTCCGCCTGGCCGAACAATTCCCGCGCGAATTCGGGGGCGCAGTCGTTGGCGGTGAGCCAGCCCAGGTCGCCGCCCTGCGCGCCACTGGGGCAGTTCGACAGGCTGGCGGCGGCCTCGGGGAAGTGATCTTCCCCGCCTTCCGTCGGGCAGCGCAGGTCGAGCAGGCAGGCTTCCGCCCGATGGCGCAGGGCGGTCACATCCACGCCGGGCGTCACGGCGAACAGGACATGGCGGGCGCGGACGCGCTCGCCCACGCTGTAACGACCCATGTTCGCCGCGAAATGGCGGCGGCACGCCTCGTCTGTCGGCTCGGGCAGCCGCAGTTCGCGCTCGATCAGCGCTTCGATGGCGGCGCTGGCCTGCTCGGTGATTGCGCCGTGGACCGGCGCTGGATCGTCAGCGGCCAGGAGGCCAGCACCAATGGCGGCCTGGCGCAGCAGTTCGGCGCAGGCGCGTTGCCGCAGTTCTTCCGGACCGAGGGACTCGTCCTGGCCTGCCAGAGCGATGCCGTTGATGCAAGGAACGTCCACCGCGGCAGTCACGACGGGCTCCCGGTTTCGGCGGTGGGGCTGGTGGGCAGGTTGTGCCCGGCCGGCACGTTCAGGCGCCTTGCCCGCACGATCTGGTACGGCCGGAACGCGTAGGCCACGGACGCCAGGCCGCTCCACACGTGCACCAGGCGGCTGAAGGGGAAAAGCAGGAAGATGGTCATGCCCAGCACCATGTGCACCTTGAACGGCCAGGCGATGCCCAGCAACAGCGAGGCGTCGGGCCGGAACGTGACGATGCCCTGCATGTAGCTGGCGAGGATCAGCATGGCGTGGGCGTCGGCCCGGTGGGCGTAGGAGAAGGGCAGGGTGAGGAGCCCCAGGCAGAGTTGCACCCACAGGATGATGAGGATGGCCAGGTCGGTGCGGTGGCTGGTGAGCCGGATGCGCGGGTCGTAGAGGCGCCGATGCAGCAGCAACGTCAGGCCGACGAAGCAGATGGCGCCGGCGGTGCCGCCGGAAACGATGGCGAGGAACTGCTTGGTGGGCGCGGAAATGAAGGGTTCGTACAGCCAGTGGGGCGTAAGCAGCCCCAGGGTGTGGCCGACCAGCAGGAAGAGAATGCCGATGTGGAACAGGTTGCTGCCCCAGCGCAACTGGCCGCTGCGCAGCAACTGGGAGGAATCGCTTTTCCAGGTGTACTGGTCGCGGTCGAAGCGGGCGACGCTGCCCATCAGGAACACGGCGAGGCAGATGTACGGATAGACGTTGAAGAAGAAGCTTTGGAATGGGGCGTTCATGGGCGTACTCCCGAGAGCGTTGGGGCGGGGCCGTGAGCCGATGGCCGCTTGACGATCTGGATCGGTTGGGGTTGGCCGGCCCGCGCCTGGCCCTGAGTGGAACAGCCGCCGAAAACGGCGGGCTCTTCCCAACTTTCGTCCAGCGCCGGTTCGTCGGGGAGTTTCACCGCTTCCACCTTTTCGCCGGCGAGGTCCAGCACCGCCGCCAGAGCGCTGGCGTAGGGGCTCTCGCGCCGCTGCAGGGCGGTGAAGATGGCCCGCAGGATGTGGGCCATCTCCCCGAGGAATTGCCGCGCCCGGGCCGGCGGCTGGGTGGAGGCGTACTCCAGCACCACCGTCAGGTGGTCGGGCAGTTCGCCGGGGGCGAGATAAAGCCCCGCCGCCTCGTAGGTCTGCAGCAGATCCACCATCGCTACGCCGCGGTCGCGGGAGTCGCCGTGCACGTGCTCGAACAGGTGCAGGGCGGTACCGCGGCCGCGGTCGAACATCTCGACGTAAGCAGCCTCGGTCTCCAGGCCCGGGGCCTGGCCTAGCCGGGAAATGAGAGCGGATAGTTCGGCGAGCCGGTCCGCGCCAAGGGCGCGTTCCTGGAGCAGCGCGGCGGACATTTCCCGCAGGTGGTCGCGCAGTTCCGCGTCGGGGTAGCTCAGCAGGCGGGCCAGCACCCTCAGGGTCAGTCGCATGGTTTTGTCTTTCATGTCAGACCACCGCCTTGATGGGAATGGTGCGTTTCTTTTCGCTGCCGAACAGGCTTGTTTCCGTCACCCCTTCGGAGCACCCGTTGCCGAAGCTGAAGCCGCAGCCGCCGCGCACGTTGAAGGCGTTCTCGGCGTATTCGCGGTGGGTGGTGGGGATGACGAAACGGTCTTCGTAGTTGGCGATCGCCATCACTCGGTACATCTCTTCGACTTCCTCGACGCCCAGGCTCACTTGGTCGATGGCCGCCCGATTGGCGCGGCCGTCCACGTGTTTGCTGCGCTGGTAGGCGCGCATGGCGAGCAGCCGCTCCAGGGCCCGCACCACCGGCGCGGTGTCCCCGGCGGTCAGCAGGTTCGCCAGGTACTTGACCGGGATGCGCAACTGATTGACGTCGGGGATCTCGCCGTTGGTGCTGACCTGGCCGGCGTTGGCGGCGGCGGTGATGGGCGACAGGGGCGGGACGTACCAGACCATCGGCAGGGTGCGATATTCCGGGTGCAGCGGCAGGGCCACTTTCCAGTCCATCGCCATCTTGTAGACCGGGCTGTGGCGGGCGGCCTCCAGCCAGTTGTCGGGCACGCCGTCCAGGCGTGCCTGGGCGATCACCGCCGGGTCGTTGGGGTCGAGGAAAACGTCCAGTTGGGCCTGGTAGAGATCTCGGTCCGTCTCCACGCTGGCCGCGGCCTCGATGCGGTCGGCGTCGTAGAGCAGCACGCCGAGATAGCGGATGCGGCCGACGCAGGTTTCGGAACACACGGTGGGCTGGCCCGCCTCGATGCGCGGATAGCAGAAGATGCACTTCTCGGCCTTGCCGCTTTTCCAGTTGTAATAGATCTTCTTGTACGGGCAGCCGCTGATGCACATGCGCCAGCCACGGCATTTGTCCTGGTCGATCAGCACGATGCCGTCTTCTTCGCGCTTGTAGATGCTGCCGCTGGGGCAGCTCGCCACGCAGGCCGGGTTGAGGCAGTGCTCGCACAGCCGCGGCAGGTACATCATGAAAGTGTGCTCGAACTGGCCGTAGATGTCCTTCTGGATGTCGTCGAAGTTCTTGTCCTTCGAGCGCTTGGAGAACTCGCCGCCGAGGATCTCTTCCCAGTTCGGGCCCCACTCGATCTTCTCCATGCGCTGCCCTGTGATGAGGGAGCGCGGCCGGGCGGTGGGCGCTGCCTTCATCTCCGGGGCCGAATGCAGGTGGTCGTAGTCGAAGGTGAAGGGCTCGTAGTAGTCGTCGATCTGGGGCAGGTTGGGATTGGCGAAAATTTTCATCAGCAGCGTCCACTTGCCGCCCTGGCGCGGGACGATCGTGCCGTCGCCTTTGCGCACCCAGCCGCCGTTCCACTTCTTCTGGTTTTCCCATTCCTTCGGATAGCCGATGCCGGGCTTGGTCTCGACGTTGTTGAACCAGGCGTATTC
>JBAWHH010000383.1:0-3102 GCA_049593715.1 Rhodocyclaceae bacterium | reverse complement strand
CGAACATGGGCGCCGCGGACTGGTCGTTGGTTTTGACGAAGAAGCGCTGGTCGTCGGCTTCTACCGTCATGGCGCGATGTATGCAGCCGCCGCCAACCGTTTTTCCCCGCCGCAGCGCGAACTGCCGGCCAGTCGCGTCGGCGATCGCTTTGGCGATGGCGCTGAGCAGGGCCATGTTGCTCAAACTGCCGCGAGGCGACTGTTGGCGATGGCCAGCCGGTTGGTCAGCACGCGCAGGAACGCGGCATAGAAGTGCATGCGGCAGGCGTCGGAAGAGCGCCGCAGCGCCTCGCCCCGGATGGTGACGATGCGCGCTTCGCCGATGGCGATCACATCTGCCTGGCGTCCGCCGCCGCCCGGGCCAATGACTGCCATTTCGCCGAAGCAGTCGCCGGCGCTGAGCGTATTCAGGCGCCGCCCGCGCTTTTCCACCCGCACTTCGCCGTCGGCCAGAAAGCAGAAAAAGTCGCCGCGTTCGCCGTCTTTCATCACCACGGTGCCGGGGGCGACGTGTGCCCAATCGGAGAAGCGCACGACTTCCCATATTTCCACGTCGCTGAATTCGCTGAAGAAAGGCAAGGCGCGCAGGGTTTCGAACTTGTCGCTATCGGAAAATACCTGAACGCGGGACTGCAGGCGGTGGTTGCGAAACGCCTGGGCCAGATCGTGGGAAAACTCCTCCCATCTGGCGTAACGCTTGTCCAGTTCCTTGTGCATCGCGCGGGCGGTGATGGCATCCAGGCCCGCCGGAACGTCCGCGCGCAGGGTCGATGGCGGTGGCGGGTCGGCATTGCAGATCTGATAGATCATGCTGTAGTTGTTGGTCGCCTCGAAAGGCAGGCGCCCCGTCAACATCTGGTACATGAGCACACCCAGGGAATAGATGTCGGTCTGGTGGTTCAGCTCATGTTCGCGCACCTGTTCCGGCGACATGTAGGCGGGGGACCCGACGTGAGCCACCTGGGTCTGGTCCGACGTGCTCATCAGCGCGGCGCCGAAGTCGGTGATCTTGATGTCTCCGCCGGTGTCGTCCGGGGTGGTCAGCAGCACGTTGGCGGGTTTGATGTCCCGATGGGTGATGCCCAGGCGACAGGCGTAGTCCAGCGCGCGGGTGCATTTGAAGACGATTTCCACCAGGCGGTCGATGGGCAGCAGACGATCCGGCTTGGCAAAGCGCTCCAGCGTGCCGCCGCGCACGTACTCCATGACGATGTAGCCCTGTTCCTCGTCCACCATGGCATCGTAGATCTCGACGATGTGAGGGTGGTGCAGCTTGCCCGCCAGCGAGGCCTCGTTGGTCAGCAGGTGGCGGTACATGCGGCCGAGGGCCGGGTCGCGCAGGGCCTCCGGATAGATGATCTTGATTGCCACCTCGCGCGCAGCGAAGGGATCGAAGCCCAGGTAGACCGCGGCGGTGGTGCCTTCGCCCAACCGCCGGCGCAACTCGTACTTGCCGAGCCTGTGCGTCACCGCCGGATCAGTCCAGTGCGGCGCGCGCCCGCTCGATGGCTGCGCGCACCTGCGTTGGGGCCGTGCCACCGACGTGGTTGCGGCTGGCCAGCGAACCCTGGATCGTCAGCACTTCGAACACGTCCTCTCCCACGTGGGGCGAGAAACGGCGCAGATCGTCGAGGGAGAGTGCCGGCAGATCGCAGCCGCGCTTCTCCGCTTCCCGCACGGCCCGCGCCACGGCTTCATGGGCGTCACGAAACGGCAGCCCTTTCTTGACCAGGTAATCGGCAAGGTCGGTGGCGGTGGCGAACCCTTTCGCCAGGGCAGCCTGCATCGCCGCAGGCTTGACGCGGATGCCGGTCACCAGGTCGGCGTAGATCCGCAGTGTGTCGCGCACGGTGTCGGCGGTATCGAACAGCGGCTCCTTGTCTTCCTGGTTGTCCTTGTTGTAAGCCAGCGGCTGGCCTTTCATGAGGGTCAGCAGGGCGACCAGGTGGCCATTCACCCGGCCGGTTTTGCCGCGCACCAGTTCCGGAACGTCGGGGTTTTTCTTCTGCGGCATGATGCTGGAGCCGGTGCAGAAGCGGTCCGCCAGATCGATGAACCCGACCGCCGGGTTCATCCACAAGATCAGTTCTTCCGACAGGCGCGACAGGTGGGTCATGATGAGCGCACAGCAGGCGGTGAATTCGATGGCGAAATCGCGATCGGAAACCGCATCCAGCGAGTTCTGGCAGACGCCGTCGAAGCCCAGTTCCCGCGCCACGGATTCCCGGTCGATGGGATAGGACGTGCCCGCCAGGGCGGCGGCGCCCAGGGGCAATTGGTTCGCACGTTTGCTGCAGTCCGCCAGCCGCTCGCCGTCGCGGCGGGCCATCTCGAAATACGCCAGCAGGTGGTGGCCAAAGGTCACCGGTTGGGCGACCTGCAGGTGGGTGAATCCTGGCATCGCCGTTGCGGCATGCTGGTCGGCCAGCGCGAGGAGGTTGCGCTGGAAATTGCGGAGCAGATCCAGGATCTCGTCGATCGCCTCCCTCAGCCACAGGCGGATGTCCGTGGCGACCTGGTCGTTGCGGGAGCGGCCGGTATGGAGGCGTTTGCCGGCGTCGCCAACCAGGGCGGTGAGGCGCTTTTCGATGTTGAGGTGGACGTCCTCGTCGTCCAGGGACCAGACGAACGTGCCGGCGGCGATTTCGCTGCGCAGGGTGTCCATGCCGCGTTCGATGGCCGCCAGATCGGAAGCTTCGATGATTCGGCACCGTGCCAGCATGCGGGCGTGGGCCAGGGAGCCGCGAATGTCATGCAACGCCAGGCGGCGGTCGAAATCCACGGAGGCCGTGTAGCGTTTGACGAGATCGGCGACGGGCTCTTCGAAGCGGCCCGACCACGTGTCTTGAGGCTCGTTCTTGGGGGTAGGTTCGGTCATAATCAGCGGTCACAAATTCGCTTGCCGGCCGACGGCGCTTGGTAACGATCGGGAAGTCATCGCACCATGCCCGAAACAACGTGCTGCCCGACTCGGCGAAGGTTCTTGACGGCCCTCGGGGCCGGCCGGGATCGGTCGCAGGGATGGCGGTGCAAGCTCGGGGATGGGCCGGAAACGGGGAGAAGATCAACGTGGCAAGTATAGGGCAAAACCCTCGTTCCCTC
>JBAWHH010000382.1:0-2155 GCA_049593715.1 Rhodocyclaceae bacterium | reverse complement strand
TGGTGTAGAAGGTGGTGGCTTTGGCGTTCTCGTCGAAATCATCGAAGACGTAGTCGGGGGAGGATCTGGCGAGCAGCGTTTCGTACTCGGCGGCAAACTCCACCGGTGGCGCGGCCCGCTCCTGGGTCTCGTGGCCGTCGTGGAGGAACACGAAGGCCCTTACCGTTTCCAGCTTGTCGGCAATGGGGGCGAGGATGGAGAAGAACTCGTCATTGACGAGCACCACGTCGGCGCGGGCGTGGTTGAGCGTGTAGAGGATCTGCTCCGGCGTCAGGCGCACATTCACCGTCTGCAGCACGGCCCCCATCATCGGCACGGCGAAGAAACACTCCAGATAGCGGTGGCTGTCCCAGTCCATCATCGCCACCGTCTGCCCCGCTTCCACCCCTAAAGAAGCCAGCCCGCTCGCCAGCCGGCCGATGCGTTCCCGCAGGGTGCGGTAGGTGTAGCGGCTGCTGGCGCGGTAGATGATCTCCTGGTCGGGCGAATGCGCCAGCGGGGTGAACAGGAGTTGCTTGATGAGAAGCGGATAGGCGTAGGCGTCGGGCGCTGCCTCGACGATCTGGACCGGCACGATGATCTCCCTTGAACTGTTTTTTTGATGGCCACGCGATGTTTCGGGCGGGGAGTTTACCGGATGGGGCACGCCTGACTTGTTTTTGTCACATTCGCCGCGATGGCTGGGGAAGCGTCTTGCCGCGAGGGATGCGGCAGGCTGGGGACGGGGCCCCGGCGGATCGCGAGAGGCAGCCCGGAGATTGAGCATCCCGAGTTTTCGCGGCCGCAAGAAAAACGGGCGCCCGAAGGCGCCCGCAAGAGTCGCTGAGAGAAGAATCAGTAGTGGTAGGCGCTTTCGCCGTGGGACGTGATGTCCAGGCCTTCGCGCTCGTCTTCCTCGCTGACTCGCAGGCCGACGACCAGATCGGCGATCTTGAAGGCGATGAGGGCGACAACTGCCGACCACACCACCGAGACGCCGACTGCCTTGGCCTGAACGAACAATTGCGAACCGATGCTGGTAAAGCCGGTCTTGGCCGTAACCCAGTCGGTGACGAAGCCGGGTCCGCCCAGGTCGGGGGAGTTGAACACGCCGGTCAGCAGCGCGCCGAGAATCCCGCCCAGGGCATGCACGCCGAACACGTCCAGCGCATCGTCCGCGCCGAGGATCTTCTTCAGGCCATTGACGCCCCACAGGCAGACCAGGCCGGCGGCCAGGCCGATCACGAACGCACCGGGAATCCCAACGTTGCCGGCAGCCGGGGTGATGGCCACCAGACCCGCCACGGCACCCGACGCGGCACCCAGCATGGAAGGTTTGCCTTTGAAGAACCATTCGCCGAACGTCCAGGAAAGGACCGCACAGGCCGTCGCGAGGAAGGTATTGATGAAGGCGAGCCCGGCGAAACCGTTGGCTTCCAGCGCCGAGCCGGCGTTGAAACCAAACCAGCCGAACCACAGCAGCGAGGCGCCGATCATGGTCATGGTCAGGCTATGGGGCGTGAAAGCTTCCCGGCCGTAGCCGATGCGCTTGCCGAGCAGGTATGCACCCACCAGACCCGCAACGCCGGCATTGATGTGCACCACGGTGCCGCCCGCAAAGTCCAGGGCGCCCCATTGCCAGATCAGCCCCGCCTTGGCCGTTGTCGCATCCACCACTTCAGCCGCGGTGTAGGCATCGGGACCGGCCCAGAACCAGACCATGTGGGCGATCGGCAAATAGCTGAAGGTGAACCACAACACGGAGAAGATCAGCACCGCCGAGAATTTGATCCGCTCGACGATCGCACCCAGGATCAGACAGACCGTGATAGCCGCGAAGGTGGCCTGGAACGCGACATACACCAATTCGGGCACGACGACGCCCTTGCTGAAGGTCGCTGCATTGCTGAAACTGCCGTCAGCCGGGTTGAACGTGCCCTTGAGGAACAGCCGGTCGAGGCCTCCGATGATCGAGTTCCCCTCTGTGAAAGCCAGGCTGTATCCGTAGATGCACCAGAGCACGGTGACCAGGGAGAACACGACGAAAACCTGCATCAGCACCGACAGCATGTTCTTGGTGCGCACCAGGCCGCCGTAGAAAAGAGCCAGTGCCGGCACCGACATCAGCAGCACCAAGGCAGTGGCAGTCAGCAGCCAGGCCACATCGCCCTTGTTC
>JBAWHH010000381.1:0-1845 GCA_049593715.1 Rhodocyclaceae bacterium | reverse complement strand
CGTCAGGGCAGTCCGGAATCGCGCCATGCCGCCATCGATCTTGCGGCGCGCATGCGGGCAATGTGGCGATAGGAGGCCGGGCGATGCACGACGATTTTCCCATCCGCTATGTCGAGCCGGTGTTCCGCCCGCCGAGCGAGGCGCAATCCCTGATCCTGCCGGTGACGGACGGCTGCTCCTGGAACCACTGCACGTTCTGTGAGATGTACACCGCGCCGCAAAAGCGCTTCCGGGCGCGGGACAGCGGGGAAGTGCTGGAAAGCATCCGCCGCTGTGGCGAACTTTTCGGCGCCAAGGTGCGCCGGGTGTTCCTCGCCGACGGCGATGCCCTGGTGCTGCCGACGCGCCGGCTGCTGGAAATCCTCGGCGCCATCCGCGAGCATTTGCCGGCGGTGCGGCGCATTTCCAGCTACTGCCTGCCGCGCAACCTGCGGCGCAAATCGGCGGCGGAACTGCGGGAACTGGCGGACGCGGGCCTGGCGCTGGCCTATGTCGGGGCGGAGTCCGGGGACGACGAGGTGCTGGCGAAGGTGAACAAGGGCGAAACCTTCGCGTCCACCGTGGAGGCGCTGAACAAGCTGGGCGAGGCGGGCATCACCCGCTCGGTGATGATCCTCAATGGCCTGGGCGGCGCGGTGTTGTCCGAGCAGCATGCGGACGGCTCGGCGCGGCTGGCCAACGCCACCCAGCCCGAATACCTGTCCACGCTGGTGGTGAGTTTTCCCCATGGCGAGGCGCGTTTCCGGGCGGCTTTCCCGGAATGGGAGCCGCTGCCGCTGACCGGGCTGTTCCGCGAGATGGAGCGGTTCGTTTCTGGGCTGGAACTGGAGCGCACGGTGTTCCGCAGCGACCACGCTTCCAACTGGCTGGTGTTGAAAGGCACGCTGGGTGCGGACAAGCCACGCCTGCTGGCGCAACTGCGCGCGGCCATCGCCGATCCCGAGCATGCCCCGCTTCGCCCGTCCTGGGCCAGGGGGCTGTAGCAGGGCCGCCGGGTTTACCGTTGAGCGATGCGTTCCCGCGGGCGCCAGCCGGCAGCCTGGAGTTTGCTTCGCAGTTCGGGCAGTACCCGCGCCACGGCGGCTTCGCCCTCCAGGATCGCCCGGTTCTTGCCCTTGAAATCGGTGGCGGAGACGTCCACGAGATTGGGGCGCACCACAATGTCGGCGTGCTTCAGGTCGTGGCGGGCGAGGCTGCGGCCCATGATGGCCCAGGTCTGCCAGAACACGTCGAGGGCGGAACTGACCTTGTTGTCCGTGGGTTTGTCGCCGATGTCCACGGCAATGACGAAGGTGGCGCCCATGTCCCGCGCCACGCCCGCAGGCACCGGGCTCACCAGGCCGCCATCCACGTATTCGCCGCCCTGGATCTCCACCGGCCGGAAAATCGTCGGCACGGCGCTGGAGGCGCGCACTGCCTGGCCGGCGTTGCCGTTGCGGAACACTTTCATGGTGCCGGTCTTGAGGTCCGTGGCGACCACGGCCAGCGGAATCTTCAGCTTCTCCAGCGGCCGGTTGCTCACTACGCGATTGACGTAGGCTGCCAAGGCTTCGCCCTTGAGGAAACCGCGGGAAGGCAGGCCCCAGTCGGCGATCTGGCTCTCGTCCATTTCCAACGCCATGCGCTGGACTTCCAGTGGTGCATGGCCGGACGCGTAGATGGCGCCGACGACGCTGCCGGCGCTGGTGCCGGCGATGAAATCGGGGTGGATGCCCTGGGCTTCCAGCGCCTTGAGGACGCCGATGTGGGCAAACCCGTGAGCGGCGCCGCTACCCAGCGCGAGACCAATTTTGGGTGCCGGTTGGCCGAGGTTCTTGAGCGGGGCGATATGGCAGCCGCCCAGGG
>JBAWHH010000380.1:0-8328 GCA_049593715.1 Rhodocyclaceae bacterium | reverse complement strand
TTGATGCCGGACTGGATCCGACCCAAACCGTCGACGACCAGCTACAGGGCACAAGGAGGCTGGTTGCGCACGCCCTGGATGTACCGGAAATTCGGGATGTCCGCCGAAAGCAAGGCTGGGGCGTGTTTGGCTAACCGCGCCGGTGCGCAAGCGGCGCTCAGGAAAGTGGGCTGTGGGGTGGGGACCTTAGCTGTGGGCCGAAAGCCGCGGGGGACCGTGTCGGTGCCGCGTTAGATGATGAGCGGCGCGAAGTACTCCTCGCCGCCATCGGCACCGGGCAGGGCGTTCAGGCCCTTTTGCCGCCTCGTGTCATGGTCAGCCTGTAACTGAAGCAGGTTGCGTACGCAGTCTTCGAGGAAATCGTAGTCCTGCTCGCCGATGCGGTATTGCTGCTGCTCGTGGTAGAAGAAATAGGAGCGGTAACGTTTCGGGCCGGTTTTGCAGACGACGAATTGGACGCCGCGCTCGTTCCAGTACAGGCCGGGACAACGGGTGGGGGTTTCATCGGCCGCGGTCAGTTTCAATTCGATTTCCGCCGGCTCCAGGGGGATCGGCTGGCCGTAGCGGTAGATCATGGCTGCGTCGAGGATGTGGCGTTCCCTCGCATCGAATTCCGGAAACTGGCTCATGGCCGGAAGCTCCTCCCTGGTTTCGGGCCAAAAAGTGTACGGGGCACCGCCGCGGCGTCAAATCAAGGCTGCTGATCCGGGGATAAGCACGAAGTCCTTGAGGGTACCCGTCGCCCCAGGGCACAATATCAGCGTTCCCTGATATTTCCTTTACTTGCGCATGGAATCAGCCACGCAGAGCGAACCCGTCGTCGAAGTCAAGCACACCACGTGCTACATGTGTGCCTGCCGCTGCGGCATCCGCGTCCATCTGCGCGACGGTGAGGTGCGCTACATCGACGGCAACCCCGACCATCCGCTAAACCAGGGGGTGATTTGCGCCAAGGGCAGCGCGGGCATCATGAAGCAGTATTCCCCCGCGCGGCTGACCCGGCCGCTGCTGCGCAAGGAAGGCGCGGAGCGGGGCAGCGCCCAGTTCGAGCCGATCTCGTGGGAGCAAGCCTTCAGCCTGCTCACCGAGCGCTTGGCGCACCTGCGCAGCACGGACCCGAAGAAGTTCGCCATGTTCACCGGCCGCGACCAGATGCAGGCCCTGACCGGCTTGTTCTCGCGCCAGTTCGGCACGCCGAACTACGCCGCCCACGGCGGCTTTTGTTCGGTGAACATGGCAGCGGGGATGATCTACACCATCGGCGGCTCGTTCTGGGAGTTCGGCGGGCCGGACCTGGAGCGGGCGCGGCTGTTCTTCATGATCGGGACCGCCGAGGACCACCACTCCAACCCGCTCAAGATCGCCATTTCCAAGTTCAAGCGCGACGGCGGACGCTTCATTGCCATCAATCCGGTGCGCACCGGTTACGCCGCCATCGCCGACGAATGGGTGCCGATCCGGCCCGGCACCGACGGCGCGCTGCTGCTGGCCATCATCCACGAGATCCTGCGCCAGGGGTTGTACGACCGCGAATTCCTGGTGCGCTACACCAACTCCGGCGAACTGGTGCGCATCGACGAGGCTGCGAACGACTACGGCCTGTTCGTGCGCAACACGGCCATCGAGCACGAGGAAGGCTGTTTCGAGCCTCAGGACAAATTCTGGTGGGACCGTCACACCAACAAGCCGGTACCGAGCCGTGCCGAAGGGGCGGACCCGTTTCTGCTCGGACATTTCACGCTGCCCAACGGCCACAACGTGGCGCCGGCGTTCCAGTTGCTGGAGGAGCGCGTCAAGAGCTACACGCCCGAGTGGGCGGCGAAGATCACCGGCATCGACGCCGATACCATCCGCCGCCTGGCCCACGAAATGGGCGTCGTGGCGCGGGACGAGAAGATCGAACTACCGATCCCCTGGACCGATTCCTGGGGTGTTGAGCACGAATTCGTCACCGGCCGGCCGGTGTCGTTCCACGCCATGCGCGGCCTGGCCGCCCATTCCAACGGCTTCCATACCGTGCGGTCGCTGGCGATCCTGATGACGATCCTGGGCACCATCGACCGCCCGGGCGGGTTCCGCCACAAGGCGCCGTTTCCGCGCCCCATCCCGCCCTGCGCCAAGACGCCCAAGAGCCCGGCGGCGGTACAGCCGGACAAGCCGCTCGCGGGCATGGGGCTGGGCTGGCCGGCTGGGCCGGAAGACCTGTTCATCGAAGACGATGGCAGCCCGGTGCGCATCGACAAGGGGTTCTCCTGGGAGTATCCGCTGTCGGTGCATGGGCTGATGCACAATGTCATCACCAACGCCTGGCGCGGCGATCCCTACCCCATCGACACGCTGCTGATTTTCATGGCCAATATGGCCTGGAACTCCACCATGAACACGGTGGAGGTGCGCAAGATGCTCAACGACCGCGACGAGCAGGGGAAATACAAGATTCCCTTCATCGTCGTCTGCGATGCCTTCCAGTCGGAGATGACGGCTTTCGCCGACCTGATCCTGCCGGATACGACTTACCTGGAACGGCACGACGTGATGTCCATCCTCGACCGGCCGATTTCGGAGTTTTCGGGACCGGTGGATGCGGTGCGCATTCCGGTGCTGCCGCCGACGGGGGAGTGCAAGCCGTTCCAGGAAGTGCTGATCGAACTGGGCACGCGGCTCAAGCTGCCGGCTTTCGTTCATGCCGATGGCTCGCGCAAATACCGCGACTACCCCGATTTCATCGTGAACCACGAGACGGAGCCCGGCTCCGGCATCGGTTTCCTGGCGGGCTGGCGCGGGCGCGGCGGCGAACGCCACTTGCTGGGCGAGCCGAACCCGAAACAGTGGGAAATGTATGCGCGCAACAACTGCGTCTTCCAGTACGAGTTGCCGCGCTCCTACCAGTACATGCGCAACTGGAACAAGGGCTACCTGGAGTGGGCGCAGCGCATGCGCTTGGTGCGCTACGCCGACCCCATCTCCTGCCACATCTACTCGGAGTTGCTGCAGAAGTTCAAGCTCGCGGCCCAGGGCAAGCGGCCCGGCCGCCGCCCGCCGGAGCACCTGCGGGAGCGCATCGAAACCTACTTCGACCCGCTGCCGTTCTACTACGAGCCGCTGGAGGTCCAGGCGACGGATACCCACAAATACCCCTTGTCTGCGGTGACGCAGCGGCCGATGGCGATGTACCACTCCTGGGATTCCCAGAACGCCTGGCTGCGCCAGATCCACGCCCACAACTACCTGTTCGTCAATACGCGCACCGCGCGGCTCAACGGCATCGAAGACGGGGACTGGATCTGGGTCGAGTCTCAATGGGGGAAAGTGCGCTGCATGGCGCGCCACTCCGAAGCGGTGGAACCGGGAACGGTGTGGACCTGGAACGCTATCGGGAAGGCCTCGGGAGCCTGGAATCTGGACGCCGACGCCAACGAGGCGCGCAAAGGTTTCCTATTGAACCACCTCATTTCCGATGAGTTGCCGCTGGGCCATACGGGTAGGCGTGTTTCCAACTCCGACCCGGTGACGGGGCAGGCCGGCTGGTACGACCTGAGGGTGAGAATCTACAAGGCGGGGCCCGAAGAACCTGAGGAGAGTTCGCCCCAGTTCGAGCCCATGCCGACGCTGCCGGGGGCAACGCCGCGGCGGGGCGGGTGGCTGGCTTACTTTGCCGGCAAGCGCGGGCGCACTGGTGGGGGTAGCGGGTCATGACGCAACTGGACATGTTGGAACGCTCGCTATGACCCAGCTCGACATGGTGGAACGCGCGCTATGACCCAGCTCGCGTTGGTCATCGACCTCAACGTCTGTGTCGGCTGTCACGCCTGCGTGACGAGTTGCAAAGAGTGGAACACCTCTGGCGAGGCGGGAACCCTGTCCGACGACCGGCCATACGGGGCCGATCCGACCGGCACTTTTTTCAACCGCGTGCAGACTTTCGAGGTGGGCGAGTTTCCCGACACCGAGACGGTGCATTTCCCCAAGTCCTGCCTGCATTGCGAAGATCCGCCCTGCGTTCCGGTGTGCCCCACCGGCGCCTCCTACAAGCGGGCGGAGGACGGCATCGTCCTCGTCGATTACGACAAGTGTATCGGCTGCAAATACTGCTCCTGGGCTTGCCCGTACGGGATGCGGGAGTTCGATCCGCGCGAGAAGGTGATGAAGAAATGCACCCTTTGCGTCGACCGCATTTACGACCAGTCCCTGGCGCCCATCGACCGCAAGCCGGCCTGCGTCAAGGCCTGCCCCACTTCCGCCCGGCTGTTCGGCGACATCCACGACCCGGAATCGGAAGTTTCCCGAGCCATCCGCGAGCAGGGCGGTTATGCCCTGATGCCGGAGTGGGGCACCCACCCGGCCAACCACTACCTGCCCCGGCGCAAGACCCACTTGCGCATCCACGAAGACGAACTGATGCGCGCCGACAACCCGCTGAAGATCGACGGCAAACTGCCCAAGCCGGCGGTGACCGATCCGGCTCTGGACGACGTGACCTCATGGTGATCCATCCCAGCTTGCAGCCCCCGATGTTCGAGGCCTCTCAATGTACCCGGCTCTGTCAGTAGTCTTCCTCACCACCTTGATCGGTGTCGGACAGGGCCTTTTCCTGGCGCTCTACACGGCCCAGATCTACTCCCTGTTCGATCTCCTGCCGGGCCAGGACAGCCGGGCGTTCTACGCGGTGGGCGCAGTCCTTTCGGTTCTGTTCCTGAGCGGCGGTCTTGCGGCATCGTTTTTTCACCTGGGGCGGCCGGAGCGCGCCTGGCGTTCCGCGGCTCAATGGCGCACATCGTGGCTGTCGCGGGAGGTGATCGTCCTGCCGCTTTTTGCCGGGCTCGTTGCGCTCTATGGCTTGGCCCATTTCGGCGGCTGGTCGGAGCCGCTGCTCACCTTGCCCGGCGGCTATGCCGTCGACGCCAGCCTGATCATCGGTGCCGCCGGAACTCTCGTCTGTTTCGCCCTGTTCGTTTGCACCGGGATGGTCTACGCCTGCGTGCGTTTCCTGCAGGAGTGGCATTCGCCGCTCACGGTGATCAACTACATTCTGCTGGGCGGCGCCTCCGGTTTTGCGCTGGCTACGGCGCTCGCCGCGGTGAGCGCCCCAACCGTGGTGCGCTTTTTCGGCGGTTGGGCCGTGGTCATCACCACACTGGCGCTGGTATTTCGGGTGGCCTCCCTCATCCGCAACGCGCGCATCAAGCGCGTGTCCGCGCTGCAGACCGCCATCGGCATCAAGCATCCCCATATCCGCCAAAAAGCGCAGGGCTTCATGGGCGGGTCGTTCAACACCCGGGAGTTTTTCCACGGCAAGTCGGCGCAGGGGCTTCGGTCCGTAAAGTGGTCGTTCCTGGTTCTGGTGTTTCCGCTGCCGGTGCTCCTGATCTTGGCGGGAGAAAACGCTTTGTCGGCGCCGCCGTTGTTTGCGGCTTTCGGTCTGCAGTTCCTTGGACTGATTGCCGAAAGGTGGTTCTTCCTTGCCCAGGCGGAGCACCCACAAAATCTTTATTATCAGTCAATTGCGTAGTGCGACCGATGCGCTGCCGGGCGGGCCATGCGGGCGGGCAAACTTGCCGGAGCCATGGAGAATCAGTATATTATGACCGTCTAAAGTGCCCGGTTTTAGGCGCAGGCGGAAGGCCTGGGCAGTCGCAAGACGGGACATAAAACCAACAAGGCCGGCGGGAATTCCGGCGGGCCAATTCGTTCAACCACACAAGAGGAGCAATCATGGATTTCGACAGGGAACTCGATGCGCGCGGACTGAATTGTCCGCTGCCCATTCTGCGGGCGAAGAAAACCCTCGGCGAACTGCAGAGCGGCCAGGTGCTGCGCATCGTCGCCACCGATCCGGGCTCGGTGAAGGACTTCCAGGCGTTCGCCAAGCAGACCGGCAATGAACTGCTGGCCCAGGCGGAGAACAACAAGGAGTTCGAGTTCTTCATCAAGCGGAAATAGCGCTGCGCGGGGCGCGATCGGCGCCTTGGCACACCCCGCTCCGGGGGCCGAAGCGCCATCTGCCCGAACGTGGCCGGGATTCCGGTCCGGCAATGTTTCGACGATCGAAAGGGGACGATCAATGGCACTGGTGAAGAACTGCAATTTTCCCGACGATCTTCTCTACCACGTCGAGAACAATGTCTGGGTGCGCAAGGATGACGATGGCGGCGTCACGGTAGGGATGACTGCCTACGCCTGCAGTCTGGCA
The DNA here is from genome assembly GCA_049593715.1 of Rhodocyclaceae bacterium. GTDB lineage: Bacteria > Pseudomonadota > Gammaproteobacteria > Burkholderiales > Rhodocyclaceae > JBAWHH01. Next base: position 2,138 of record JBAWHH010000380.1, on the reverse strand, counting down.
GGGGAGATCGTTTCCTACACGCCGAAGAAGCCGGGCAAGCCCATAGACAAGGACAAATCCGTCGCCACGGTGGAGTCGGGCAAATGGGTGGGGCCGGTGAAAACGCCGGTGGGTGGAGAGATTGTCGCCAGCAACGATGCCGTCGCCGCCAAGGCCGGGACCATCAATGCCGACCCCTATGCCTCGGGCTGGCTGATCAAGCTCAAACCTACCAACTGGGATGCCGACTCCGCGGGGCTGCTCACCGGGGCTGCGGCAGCGGCGGCCTTCGAAGCAAAGATGAACGCGGACGGTTTCGCCGGCTGTTAGCGGCCGCAATCCGCTTGCGAGTCTCAGCCGGCGAGCTGCCCGCAAAGTCAGATGAGTCCGGCGGCCCCCAGGCTCATTCCGTGACCGCCTGGCGCGAGATGGTTTCCCGGATCGAGGCGCTCGAAGGTCTTGCCTTCGATCCGCAACTGGTGGATGAAATGCAGCGGCGGGCGAGTGCTGGCGGCGCCGCGGCGCAAAACGCCATTCGCTTTTACACGCCTTCCTTCAAGGCTTACTCCAGCACCGAGTTTTCCTCCTGCGGGCGCCAGGCCTGGCCGGCAGTGTCTATCACCGGTGCGGATTGCGCGCTGCAATGCGATCACTGCCGGGGGCAACTGCTGAAGTCGATGGTGCCGGCGCGCACCCCGGAGGCTTTGTGGCAAGTGGCGAACGAGCAGATCGCCGCAGGTGCCCAGGGCATGTTGCTGAGCGGGGGCTCCAATCGCCGCAACGAGGTGGACTATGCGGCCTTCTTCCCCACCATCGCCCGCATCAAGACTGCGTTTCCCACGTTCCGCATTGCCATGCACACGGCGCTTGTCGGCCGCGACGCGGCACGCCGCATGGAAGCCGCCGGCGTCGACGTCGCCATGCTGGATCTGATCGGCGCCCAGGACACGGTGCGGCAGGTTTATCACCTGAAGCGGCCGGTGGCGGACTTCGAAGCGGCGCTGGCGAATCTGACGGAAACCTCCATGGAGGTGGTGCCCCACATCGTCATCGGCCTGCATTTCGGTCACCTCCTGGGCGAATGGAATGCCCTGGAGATGGTACAGCGCCACCGCCCGGCCGCACTGGTGTTGGTGGTCATCATGCCTTTCTACGCCGCCGCTACGCGCCCCTTCGCCACGCCGCGCAGCGACGAAGTGGGCCGTTTTTTCCTCGACGCCCGCAAAGCGCTGCCGGATATTCCGATCCGCCTCGGCTGCGCCCGCCCGCCGGGGAAGGCCAAGCAGGAGATCGATGCGTATGCCGTCCTCGCCGGCCTGGACGGAATCGCCCACCCGGCGGAAGGCGCCGTCGAACTGGCGGTTCGCCGCGGGCTGGCTCTACACATCGAGCCTTCCTGCTGCTCCGTGCCGGCTGGCGTCGGGATCCCGAATTCGGTTTCCTCGCGTCCCCTGCTGCGCATGGATATCCAGGGGCTCGTAACCCCACGCCCGGTCGACAACGGTCTCGCCCATTCCCCTGCCGTTTCGGCGGCTGTGGGCGATTCCGCACTGCCGTAGGAGAAGGCAGATGGAACGGATCTGGCGGGTGATTGATACCGGCGTGCGCCGCGCGGCCGACAACTTCGCCCTCAACCGCGCGCTGCTGGACGCGCGCCGGCTTCCCGGCGCAGTCAGCACCTTGCGTTTCCTGCAGTTCCGGCCGAGCGCATTGCTGGGCTACCACCAGAGCGCGGAACAGGATCTGGACTTGGACTACTGTGCGCGGCACCGCATCGACGTTCAGCGGCGCATCACCGGCGGTGGCGCGATCTACATGGACGAAGGCCAGTTCGGCTGGGAACTCTATCTGGCGCGGGCTGACGTGGGTACGCCCGACATGGCGGCCATCGGCCGGCGCATCTGCGAAGCGGCGGCGCAAGGCCTTTCGGCGCTGGGGATTGATGCACGTTTCCGCCCGCGCAACGACATCGAGGTGGACGGCCGCAAGATTTCCGGTACCGGCGGGGCTTTCGACGGCGATGTGCTGATGTATCAGGGTACGGTGCTGGTGGATCTGGACGTCGAACGCATGCTGGGGTGCCTGCGCATTCCGGCGGAAAAGCTGGCGGACAAGGCCGTAGCGGACGCGCGGCAACGCATCACCGATCTGCACACCCT
>JBAWHH010000379.1:0-4129 GCA_049593715.1 Rhodocyclaceae bacterium | reverse complement strand
AGCGTTGACGCGCCAACTGCGCGAGCGTTATCCGGCCTTTGCAGAACTGGTCAACCCGCGTCCTCCCGCCCTGACGGAACTCGCGCACCTCCTTGCACCGGGCGAGGCTTTCATGGCATTCCTGACCACCGCCGACCGGACTTACGGCTGGGCCACGGACCGGGCCGGAAAGGTCGATTTCTTCGCCAGCGATCTGGGGGAAACGAAACTCGCGCAGATCGTGACCCGGCTGCGCCGGACGCTCGATGCCGACCAATGGACCGGCTCCCTGCCCCCGCCTTTCGACCTCGCCAGCGCCCAACAAGTGTTCATGGAACTGCTGGCGCCGACAAGGCGTGTGTGGCAGGACCACCCGGATCTGGTCGTCGCCGCATCCGGCCCGCTGGGCAGTCTGCCTTTCGCCCTGCTGCCCGCGGGCTCGCTGGCCGATCCGGAGCCCAAAGCGGCCGAGAAGCCGGCTGGACCCTGGCTCATCGCCTCCCACAGCATCACCCAGACGGCTTCCGCCGCCGCATTCGTCGCGCTACGTTCCGCGCCGCGGAGCAGCGGCGAGCGTCCGCCTTTCCTGGGCTTTGGCGACCCCGACTACGCGGCGGCGCCCACTTCCTCCGCAGCGCCGGAACCCGACGCTCCCTATGGCGAGGCGCTCCCCTGGCGCGAGTATCGCAAGCTGCCCCGGCTGCCGGAAACGCGGGACGAGATCCTCGCCATCGCCGCGGCGCTGCAGACGGATCCCGCCGGCAGCACCTTTTTCGGGCGGGACGCTTCCCGGGCCCGGGTCCAGAGAGCCGATCTGTCGCGCCGCCGGGTTGTCGCCTTCGCCACCCACGGCCTGGTGCCCGGCGACCTTCCGGGCCTGGATCAACCCGCCCTCGCTCTTGCTGGCGGCGGCGATGGGAAGGAAAGCCCCTTGCTGACGCTGGGCGACGTGCTCGGCCTGCGCCTCGATGCCGACTGGGTCGTCTTGTCGGCCTGCAACACCGCCTCCCCCGACGCCGCCGGCGCCGAAGCCGTCTCCGGCCTGGGCCGCGGCTTCTTCTATGCCGGAACCCGGGCGGTGCTCGTCACCCACTGGGCGGTGGAGACCGAGTCGGCGACGCTGCTGGTCAGCGAAGTTTTTCGCAACTACGCCAAACCCGATGTCTCCCGCGCCCAGGCTCTGCGCCTGGCGCAACTGAAAGTCATGCAGCAGTCAGGCAAGCAGCGGCGATTCGCTCATCCCGCCTACTGGGCGGGTTATGCGCTGGTGGGCGACGGGGGGCGGTAGTCCGGCGCATCGAGGGCGAGGTGTAAAGCTTCGGTTCGCGGTCGGCGATTCGCTGGTCAGCAGAGAGTGAACCAGGTGCCATTCGCCGGTGCCGCCTCGCGCACGTCGAACTCACTGCAGCGAGTTCTTGTACACCTTACCGTCCTTCATCACGACGCGCAGATACTTGTCCGGGTCTTCGATCCGCTTGATCTCGGCCAGCGGATCGCCATCCCACAGCAGCAAGTCGGCGAGCGCGCCTTCCTGGACCACCCCGAGCCTGCCGGCGTAGGCCGTGCGCCGGCCCGACAGGGCCAGCAACTCGGCGTTGTCGGCCGTGGCCATCTTGAGCACTTCGAAGGGCTTGTACCAGCGGGTGAGCTTGGCCAGTTGCGCGCCCTGGCGAGGGGCGAGCTTCGCGTCGAACAGCGTGTCGGTGCCCCAGGCGGTCTTGACCTTGTACTTCCTGGCCAGCCTGTACGCATTGTCGGTACCCGAGATCATCTCCTTCTGCTTGGCGCGGTTGGGCGAGCCTTCCGCAAAGGGAATCATGTCCTCGTCCTCGAGGAAGGGCTGGATGCTCAGCCACACGCCCTTGTCGGCCATCAGCTTCGTGGTGGGTTCGTCGATCAACTGGGCATGGTCGACGCATTTGACGCCGGCCTCGATGGCCTGGCGAATTGCCTTGGGCGTGTAGGCGTGCACCGTCGCATAGGTGCCCCAGTTCTCCGCGGACTCGACGGCGGCGCGCATTTCGGCCGGGCCGTACTGCGTCACGTCCAGGGGGTCGTACATCGACGCCACACCGCCGCCCGCCATGATCTTGATCTGGGAGGCCCCCAGCGCCAACTGCTCGCGCGTGCGCTGGCGCACCGCGTCGGCACCGTCGGCAATCGCCGTCGCATTCACCCGCTCGGCGAACGAGTGATCGCCGGGGCGCGCCGGCAGTTCGTTGGGCAGCCGGAAATCGCCGTGGCCCCCGGTCTGCGAGATCGTCGCCCCGGCGGGCCAGATGCGGGGCCCCGGCACCAGGCCCTGATCGATGGCGCGCTTGAGGCCGAATACCGGGCCGCCGACGTCGCGGGCGGTGGTGACGCCGCGCAGCAGCATGTCGTTCGCCGCCTTGGCGGCCGCGATCGCACTGTAGGTAATGTCGGTGGTCAGCAGCACGAGCTGCGGCACTGTGGCAAACATCAGGTGGGTATGCGCGTCGATCATGCCCGGCATCAGCGTGCGTCCGCCACCGGCGATGACGGTGGTGGTGCGCGAAGGGTCATTGGCCGGGATGGGGCCCGCCGAGATGCGTTCGATTTTGTTCCCCACGACGAGTACGCTGGATGGCGGCGACAGGCGGTCGCTGGTGCCGTTGAAGATGCGCACGTTCTCGAACAGGACGGCCTCTACCGGAGCGCCTTGTGCGTGGGCGGCGGTAGCGGCGAAGCCGAAGGCGACTAGCGCGGCGCGGATGGTGCGTTGGAAGCGAGGGGTCATCGTGTCTCTCCGGGGGGCGAAGGGGCGAGAGGTGCCGGCGCAGGGCACCAGGGCAAGAAACAGGTAAGCGCCGAACAGGGCCAGGTGGACCGCGCCGTGCAGCACCGTCGAGCAGTCCGTGGCCAGTGTGACGACAGCGCTCCGCAGCGTCAAGACCAATAGCATCGCCTCCGCCGGCGGCAGGCCGAACCGTACTGACAGCAGCACCACCAAGGAAACGGTCAGGCGGATGGTTGCCAGCGCCAGCACAAGGTTGCCAAAGGGCTCTCCCACGCGCAGGGCCGCCGCTCCCAATACCTCTCTTTCAGCATCTGCGCCTGCCGCCACCCCTCGCCAAGGCTGACCATTCACCCTGTTTGGCTCCGGCTTCGCCGGGTTGGATGCGATCGTGCGTGGGGAGCGAACCCGCAATCTGAAACTGGGGGATTCGAGCGGAACCACGCCGGGAAGAAGCTTGGCTGCACAGTGACCCAGGCTGTGTTTTTCCACACGGCCAGCATGTTTTCTTCTGGGCGCGGTCCACTCTTCGAGGTTCTGGGCTGCGGCCCGGGACATGGCGCGCTAGTCCTCCGCGGTCCCAGCGTACGGGTTACCTAAGGCTCGCGTGGTTTCTTTTCGTGGCAGGATCACTATTGTCGGTTTTCGTCGCCTGCGTCCTGTATTGCCGCGGCGCCGGCCCCAAGAACCCGTTGCCCGCCAGCAGCCGCCCGTCCAGATGAACTGCCTCGTCGTCATAGCCCACCCTCTGCCCGACAGCCTGTGCCATACGCTGGCCCGGGTAGCCATCGGAATCCTCACCGCCGCCGGGCACGAGGTGGCGGTGGAAGACCTTTGCAAGAGCGGGTTTTCGCCCGCGCTTACGCCGCGGGAACGGGCGACCTACTACGGCGGACCGTTCGATGCCAGCGCGGTGCAGGCTCAGGTGGAGCGCCTGCTCGCGGCGGAAGCCCTCGTGCTGGTGTTTCCCACCTGGTGGTTCGGTTTCCCGGCGGTGCTGAAAGGCTGGTTCGACCGCGTCTGGGTGCCGGGTTTCGCTTATGACCACGCCGGTGATCTCGGGCCCATCAAACCGCACCTGAACAAGCTGCGGCACGCGCTGGCCATCACTTCCCTCGGTTCCCCCTGGTGGGTGGATCGCTTCGTGATGTGGCAGCCTGTGAAGCGCGTGCTGAAAACCGCCCTCCTCGGCACGTGCGCCCCCGCCTGCCGGTTCGAGATGTTGTCCATCTACAAGGCGGAGCGTCTTACCGACGCGCAGGTCCAGAGGTTTTCCGCGCGGGTACGGAGGGCGCTTGCCCGGTGGCTTTAGTCTGTTTCGATCCCGCGCGTCGGCCGGCTGCTGACGAGCGTGGTGCCGGATTTCCAGAACCGGCGCTGGTCTGGGCCTGCATC
>JBAWHH010000378.1:0-2400 GCA_049593715.1 Rhodocyclaceae bacterium | reverse complement strand
CCAAGAACCGGAGGCTCCGCTCCCATGCGTCCGCAGCACGCTCTCATCCCCCTGCTCCTGTCTCTGATCGCGGCTGGCTGCGGCAACCAGGATGCCGCAGGCAAGGCCGCGCCACCCCCTGCCGAAGTGAAGGTCGCCGTGGCCCGCAGCGAAACCGTGCCGGTGTTGCGCGAGTACGTTGGCAACGTCGGCGCCTACCGCTCGGTGCAAGTGCGGGCGCGGGTCGAGGGCATCCTCGACAAGCGCCACTTCACCGAAGGCACCAACGTAAAGCCGGGTCAGTTGCTCTATTCCATCGACCCGGCGACGTATGAGGCATCGGCGCGCGATGCGCGGGCGGCCCAGGCCCAGGCCGAGGCGAACCTATCCAACGCCCGCGTGCGCGAAGCGCGCTACGCGCCGCTGGTCAAAGAGAACGCCATTAGCAAGCAGGAGTACGACGACGCCGCGACCCAGTTGAAGCAGGCCCAGTCGTCGGTCCAGGCGGCGCGCGCCACCCTCGACCGGGCCAAACTCAATCTCGGCTACACGAAGATCTACGCCACCGAAGCCGGCCGCATCGGCACCTCCCAGGTGCCCGAAGGGGCGCTGGTGGGCAAAGGCGAGCCGACGCTGCTCGCCACCATCGAGAAGCTCGATCCGATCTACGTGAACTTCACCATGCCCGACCGGGACGCCCTGCTGCTGCGGCGCGCCTTCAGCCGCGGCGAGGTGAAACAGCAGCGCGGCGACAGCGCGCGCTTCATCCTGCCCGACGGCACCGAATACCAGCAGGCGGGCCGCATCGACTTCGCGGACGCCCAGGTCAACCGCGATACCGGCACCATCAGCCTGCGGGCTGTGCTGCCCAACCGCGGCGATCCGCCGCTGCTACCGGGCATGTTCGTGCGGGTGGAACTCACCGCCGGCCAGCGCCCCGCCACCATCGTCGTGCCCCAGCAGGCGGTGGTGAAGGTGCCCACCGGCCACGTCGCCTTCGTCGTCACCGCCGCAGACAAGGTGGAGCGCCGCGATCTGGTGGTGGGCGAATGGGTGAAAGAGAACTGGATCGTGGAAAAGGGACTGGCCGCCGGCGACCGGGTAATCGTGGAAGGGGTGCAGAAAGTGCAGCCGGGCATGCAGGTCAAGCCCGTTCCCTATGGCGCGGCGGCTCCCGGGCAGGTCGCCGCACCGGCGGCGGCCTCCGCCGGTGCGCCTGCCCCGGCCGCCAAATAGGGAGGCCGCATGGGCTTTTTCGTCGACCGGCCGGTCTTCGCAACGGTCATCGCGGTCATCATCGCGCTGCTGGGGGCGCTGGCCGCCCGGCAACTCGCGGTCGAGCAGTACCCCAACGTGGCGCCGCCCCAGGTCAAGGTGACCGCGGTCTATCCCGGCGCCAGCCCCGAGATCCTGGAAAACACCGTGGCCGCGCCCCTGGAACGGGAGATGAACGGCGTGGCAGGGCTGCTCTACATGCAGTCCACCAGTTCCGCCAGCGGCCTGATGGAACTGTCGGTGGTGTTCGAGGCGGGCACCGACCTGGATCTGGCCACCGTCGAGGTGAACAACCGCGTCAAGCGCGTCGAGGCGCTGCTGCCCCAGCCGGTGCTGCAGAACGGTGTGAAGGTGGACAAGACCAATCCCTCCATCCTGCTCATCGTCACCATGCAGTCGGAGGATCCCCGCTTCGACCGCGAGTATCTCGGCAATCTTGCCAATTCCACCGTGGTGCCGGAACTGAAGCGCCTCGGCGGTGTGGGCGACGTCAGCCTGTTCGGCTACCCCTATGCGATGCGCGTCTGGGTCGATCCGGACCAGCTCGCCAAATTCAAGCTCACCGTGGGCGAGGTCTCCGCCGCCATCAAGGAGCAGAACCAGAACTACCCGGTCGGCGAGATCGGCACCGCGCCCAGCCCCGGCGGCCAGGTGCTGACTTTCCCGGTGCAGACCCGCGGCAGCTTGAGCACGCCGGAGGAGTTCGCCAGCGTCATCGTGCGCGCCGCGCCCGACGGCTCGGTGGTGCGGGTGCGCGACATCGCCCGCGTCGAACTCGGCGCCGAGGACTACCAGATCAGCCTGCGCTTCAACGGCCAGCCCGCCTCCGGCATGGGGGTCTACCTGCGCCCGGGCGCCAACGCGCTGGACGTGGCGGCGGCGGTGCGCGCCAAGATGGGCGAGGTTGCCGCCAGTTTCCCCCAGGGCCTCAAGTGGGAGATCCCGTACGACACCACGGTGTTCGTCAACGCCTCCATCAAACTGGTGATGCACACCTTCATCGAAGCCTTCGTGCTGGTGCTGGTGGTGGTGTATCTCTTCCTCGGCAGCGTGCGCGCCACCATCATTCCCATGCTGGCGATCCCCGTGTCGCTGGTGGGCACCCTGGCCGGCATGCTGCTGATGTGGTTCTCCATCAACATGCTC
>JBAWHH010000377.1:0-3341 GCA_049593715.1 Rhodocyclaceae bacterium | reverse complement strand
GAACACACCACCGCGCACGGCGCACATGGCTTTGCGGTCGAGTTCGCCGGCGTGGGACAGGTCTTTGATGGACAGGGTGCTCATGGTCGTTCTCCTGAAAGATGTTGGCTGGGGTTGGGACTTGCCTTGTTGAGCTAGTTGCTGGGCTCGACAGACCTATTGCACGGGCTGTGCCAGGAGGCGGCGGACACGGGAGAATGTTTCGTAACCGTCTGAAAGAACGACACTCTCTCGCTCACGACCGCCATGTCGCACTCCCGCCTGAGTACTGAGGCAGCGCCAAGGTGACGGGTTAACACAAACACTGCAGTTTGTTCTGTTGGTCAGATAGCGACAGTCACGCGAGATCCCGTTGTGCCTGACAGGCGGCTGCGGTTTCAAGAGAGTTGCCACAACCCCGATGCCTACAGGTCCCAGATGACAACGATGGGCGTAACCAAATGGACGATTGCCCCGCATTCGGCCATGTGTTTCGATATCTCCCCGAAACGTTAGACAGGGGCAGTGCGTTTTATCCCTGTGCACAGTCCGGTTTTTCCCTCTGGAGACTGCGCTACACTCAGATCATCCTACCGCTGCAAAGTCACGATCGATCGTCGTCCGGAGGGCTCGGTTGCTCCGCACGGCTGAACGGGCTTTTCATAGGCGCAGACACGTATGACTGGTTTCGCGCAAGCGATTCATGATCTTCAAACCGGTGTTCTGTCGAGCAACGAGTTGCTCGGCCGCATCGATGACCTTGTCGCCGGAAACCAGGGCAACTTCGCTCACCTAATGGAGATCCTCCAGGAGGAAAACACGAAAGTTCCGCTTGCTCCCGAAGTCTTCGCTGAGGTGCAGCGGCGCCTAGAGCAATTGGCCGGGACGGAACCGACGTCGAGTACCGGTTCATCCAACACTAGGGCCGCTAGGGACAACGCTACGGCAACAGATCGTGCGGCGGTGCCCGCCCCCCTTCCCGATGGCCAATCGGTTCTAGGACCGGAGCGAACGATCAATATCGGGGACACCTTGAATGGCCGCTTTGTGCTGGAAGAGTGCTTGGGCTTCGGTGGGATGGGCACGGTTTTCAAGGCGCTGGATCTGCGCAAGCTCGAGGCTTCCGACCGCAATCCCTACATAGCTGTCAAGGTGCTCAATTGCCAGTTTCGCGGTCACCCCAAGTCACTGATTGCGCTGCAGCGCGAAGCAAAGAAAGCGCAGGCATTGGCGCACCCGAACATCGTCACGGTCTTCGATTTTGACCGCGACGGACCCATCGTTTACTTGACGATGGAGTATCTTTCTGGCCAACCGCTGAGCAGAATCGTTCGCGCGACGGACTTCAAGGGTATGCCCTGTACTCAAGCCATGGCGATTGTGCTCGGCGCAGCCAAAGCTTTGGCGTACGCGCATGAGCGCGGTTTTGTTCATTGCGATTTCAAGCCCGCCAACATCTTTCTGACCGATGCTGGTCAGGTCAAAGTGATCGATTTCGGCATCGCTCGCGTTTTTCAACGCCCCGAGGCGGAGGCGGAGGCTACCGTGTTCGATCCAGGCAGCCTGGGGGGGATGACGCCCGCGTACGCCAGCCCCGAGATGTTGGAGCATCGCGAACCCGATCCGCGCGATGATATTTACGCGCTGGCGTGCATAACGTACGAATTGCTCACAGGGCGGCACCCATTTGGTCGATTGCCCGCGATCGAAGCGAGGAAGGCAGGACTCAAGCCGCAACGGCCCGGCAACCTGTCTCTGAGGCAGTGGCGGGCCCTGAAAAACGCTCTGTCTTTCGAGCGCGACAGCCGAACGCTAACGGTCGAGGGATTCGTGGGTGGGTTTAGTGGTAAGCGGCGGGCCGCGCCTACCATTGCACTATGGGCGGGCAGCGTTTTGGTACTTGCTCTGGCCGGCGCCGCCGCCCTGAGGCACGTATTGGAGTTGTCGAGCGAGAACGCCACTAGTGCTGCGGCGTCTGTCCCTGCCGCCAAGTCCGTTTCGGCTCCGCAAGGGCCCGCGAGCGAAAGCGTAGACGGCGTCGATCGCAAGCTATCCCAGGAATCGGCGATGTCGGCACTCGCGCACGTGCCATGCTCGGCATTGTCCGCAACCGTCCAAGGTAACGATCTCAAGGTGCAAGGATTCGTCTCGGCTAGGTTTGGCGCTGCAGGCGTTCGCAAGGCAGTAGACGATCGCTTCGGCGAGACGAAACTCGACGCTGATGTGCAGGAGGTTCGTGAAGACGCCTGCAGCGTCATCAACGCGTTTTCGTCCTATTGGAAAAGGAATCGACTAATCGAGCAAGCGGCCTCGATACGGACCAAAGCAGCCAACAGCGCCCTCAAAGAGGGTGACCCGCTGGTCATGAACATTACTACGCCAGCCTACGAAGCATACGTCAATGTGGATTATTTCGCCCTTGACGGAACCGTCGCACATCTGGTGCCGAGCCCCCGTGCCAAGGCAAATCTGGCGCCCCCGAACCATGCGGCAACCATCGGGGATTTGGGAGAATGGGTGATTTCGAAACCCTTTGGAACGGAACTGCTCGTGCTGCTCATCACGCCCCAGCCCCTATTTGCCGAATTGCGCCCCGAGTCTGAGTCCAGCTCGGATTACCTCCAGGCCTTAGAGCGGCAACTCGGGCAGATGTCTGCGAAATACGGGTCTGAAAAGATCGTCGCGGACTTCGTACAAATCACCACAAGCCCCCGCTCGCGTTAAGCGACGCCGCCATTCACCGTCGTAACAGCGGTCATGGGATAGGCTCCGTCGCCCAGCCATCGTCGCGTGGAGGGCGAGGCATTCACTTTATGTCTCTCACTACCCTCAGTCCGTTCTGCGACACGCGGACGCTCCCCTCGTACTTGAACCGGGTTGACGAAAGCATGTAGCCTGCGCCGTCGCGCCATGAACCCCCACGTATTACTCGGGAACGGCAGTTGTCTTCGTCCCAGGAGCGGCCGTCGCTAGGCGCACCTTTGAAAGAACTGTGCCAGCAATCGCTCACCCACTCCCAAACGCTCCCGTTCATATCGTGAAGGGCAAAAGGATTACCCGCAAAGGATCCTGCATTGGCTGGGCTGTCGCGGCGCCAAGGTTCCCCGCAATCCTTGCAGTTTGCTTTCCCCGTGCGCATCTGGTCACCCCACCAGTACCGAGTCGTTGTTCCGCCGCGAGCCGCATACTCCCATTCCGCCTCCGTGGGCAGACGGTAAGTGCTTTGTGTCTGCTTGCTAAGCCACTTAACATATTGCTGGGCATCCTCCCAGCTTAGGTCGCGCACCGGGGCGTTTTTGGCGGAGTCGCCTTGGGCTGAGACACTGGGACATGCGCCCGCATCGACACACGCACTCCATTGC
>JBAWHH010000376.1:0-2745 GCA_049593715.1 Rhodocyclaceae bacterium | reverse complement strand
CACACTCGGCCCATTGAGGAGATCAGCCACCGCCAGACGCACCTCAGTAGCCACTTGCACGCGGTTGCGCAGTTCGATCGCCATCAGCGAATCCATGCCGAGGTCCATGAGCGAGCGCTGGGTGTCCAGCGTCTGGGCGGAACCCAACGCCAGAACGCTGACCACCTGCCCGGCCAGGAAACTGCGCAGCAGGGCACGGGCCTCATCGGCCCCAGCGGCACGCAGCCGCGGCAGCAGTTCCGCGGCGCTAATAGCCGCCGCTTCGGCCTTGGCGGAGACCCCGGCCGGGCGCGACGGCTGAATCAGCGAGTAGAACGGACCGAGATCAGCCGGCAGCCGCGCGCGTACCAGCGGAATCGCGGCGGCCTGGGCGTGGCGGTTGGCCAGCAACAGCGCCGCCAGCATTCCCGTACCCTCATCCGGCTCGATCATCGCCAGCCCCTGGGCTGCCCAGCGCCGGCGGTGCGCATCGTCCACGCCGGCGGCCATGCCGGCACCGGCCCAACTTCCCCAGTTGATGCTCAACCCATGGTGGCCGGCAGCGCGCCGCGCCCATGCGAGTGCATCCATGAAGGTGTTGGCCGCGGCGTAGTTGCCCTGCCCGGCGGAGCCGAGCAGCGCCGCGCCGGACGAGAAGCAGACGAAGAAGTCCATTGGCAGCGTGCGCGCCAGGCGGTCGAGATTCCAGGTGCCACGCACCTTGGGCGACATCACGCGGTCGAAGCGGTCCATGTCCAGTTCCGCCAGCATGGCGTCATCCACGGCACCGGCAGCATGGAGAATGCCGCGCAGCGGGGCCGCCGGATCGTGAACGAGGGGCTGCAGCGAGGCGGACAACGCCGCGCCATCGGCCACATCGCAGGCCAGCACCTCCACCGCAACGCCGCGCTCGCGCAGCCCGTCGATGGCGGCCTGTGCAGCCGGGCCGGGCGCACGGCGGCCCATCAGCACAAGATGTTGCGCCCCGGCATCGGCCAACCACCCGGCGCAAGCCAGACCGAGCCCACCCAGTCCACCGGTGACGAGATAGCGCGCATCGGGCCGCACCCGCGGCGGCGGCGCCTGGGTGATGACGATCTTGCCGGTGTGGTGGCCCTGGCCCATGAAGCGGAAAGCCTGCTCGGCGTCCTCCAAGGGCCAGGTGCGCAGAGGAAGCGCCGACAGTTCGCCCCTACCGATGTCGCGCAGGATTTCAGCGAGCATGCCGCGCACGAACAGCGGTTGCGCCGCGGCCACTTCCCCCAGATAGAGCGGGTGGTAATGCACGCCGGGGTAAGCCTCGGCCACGCGCGCGGCGTCCCAGATGCCGGTCTTGCCGATCTCGACGAAGTGGCCGCCTGGCTTCAGCAGGGCAAGGCTTTCGGGGATGAAGTCGCCGGCCAGGGAGTTGAGCACAATATCCACGCCTTCGCCGCCGGTGGCTGCCCGCACGTCGGGCGCGAAGGAAAGCGAACGCGAATCCGCCACGTGGTGCGCACCCAGCCGCTTGGCCAGGGCGCGCTTGGCCGGCGTGCCGGCGGTGCCGAAGACCGTCGCACCGGCGCGCAAAGCGAGTTGCAACGCCGCCATGCCCACGCCGCCGGTGACGGCGTGAATCAGCACGCGGTCACCCTTCTTGATGCGTGACAGGTCATGCAGCGCGTATTGGGCGGTGAGGAAAGTCACCGGTACCGTCGCCGCCTCCGCGAAGCTCATCGAAGCCGGCTTGAGCACCGTCAGCGCCACCGGCGCCACGACCCAAGTGGCGAAGCTGCGGTCCACCATGGACACCACCTCGTCGCCCAGCGCGAACTCGGTCACGCCTTCGCCCACTGCGCTGACGACGCCGGCGCATTCGTTGCCGAGCGGACCCGGGTCGCCGGGATACATCCCAAGTGCATTGAGTACGTCGCGGAAGTTCAGACCCGTGGCGTGCACGCGGATCTCCACCTGCCCCGGACCGGGTTTCTCCCGCGTCACCGGCAGCAGCTTCAGGTTCTCCAGGGTGCCACGTTCGGTGATTTCCAGCCGCAACGGCGCTTCGGGCAGGCGCGGCTGCGCCTGGCTGGGCGTGAGCCGCGCCACGTGGCGAAGACCGCCCCGCAGCGCGATGCGTTCTTCGCCGTCGGGAGCAGTGATTTCCCGCATGAGGCAATCGGCCTCATCGGCACGCGGCTCGGCTTCGAGATCCACGCGCACCGTATGCAGCGCCGGCAGCTCGGAAGCAATGACGCCGGTCAGTCCCCACAGCGGGGCCTGCACGAGATCGGGCACGCTACCAGCGACGGCCTGGGTGCTCCGTGTGACCACCCACAGACGGGCCGGGGTCTCGCCCAGGGCTTGGGCCAGCGCCAACGCACGGGCCAACAGGCGACGCTGCGCGGCTTCGAGGCGGTCGATGTCTGCCACCGCATCGGCATCAACCGGCGCCGGCAGCAGCACCACGCCGGCCAGGGCACCGTTCCCGCGGGCGGAAGCGGCCGCCAGCGCCATCTGCCAGGAGGCCTTGTCGGCCTCGTCCACGGTGGCGTCATCGCCATCAAGCCGCCATGCCGCGCCGGGGCGCAGCGTCAGCACACTCATGCCGGCGTCTCCCAGCCGTTCGGCAAGGGCGGTACGCAGCGGCCCCTCTTCTCCCATAACCACCCAGGCGCCAACGGCCTGAGTCGGGGTCGCGCCGGCCAGCGGCTGCACCGGCCAAGTGGTCTCGAACAGCCAATCCGTATTCGCGCCGCCGCCGATCACCCGCTCCAGCGCGGCACGGGT
>JBAWHH010000375.1:0-4230 GCA_049593715.1 Rhodocyclaceae bacterium | reverse complement strand
AAATACGGCTCGCCGCTGATGACCGCATTGATCAGTTATCTGGCCGTCAACGCCGCCGGCGGTGCCTACGAAGGCCCCGGCATCAAGCGCTGATGGGGCCGCGCAAGCCTGGAGGAACAAACATGAGAATGGCCACCCTGGTCTTTGCCGGCGCCGGATGTTTGCTGGCCCTGCCCGCCCAGGCGGAAGACGCGCTGGACAAGAAGTTTTCCCAACTGCTGACCCAGGATTTCCGCACCAAAGGCATCGCGTCTCTGGACCGCATTCGCCAGGACGCGCCGCAGCGCTCTTGCACACAGTTCAACGACAAGCCGCCCCACGACGGCCCCCAGGGTTTGGATACCCTGGAGCGGGAGCAGATGGCCACCATTCAGTGGCCGGCGGACGGCAAGCTCCTCGGCGACTGGAAAGCCGGCGAGAAAGTGGCCCAGGACGGCCGCGGGCTGACCTGGAGCGACAAGCCGGGTGCGCCCGTCGGCGGCGGCTGCTACAACTGCCACCAGTTGGCGCCCCAGGAGCTTTCTTTCGGCACCATCGGCCCCAGCCTCTACCACTACGGCAAGCGCCGGCCCAACACCGCCGAAAACCAGAAATACACCTACGGCAAGATCTTCAACGCCAAGGCCTACAACCTGTGCACCAACATGCCGCGGTTCGGCCATGCCGGCGCCCTCACCCCGAGCCAGATCAAGGATTTGGTCGCCCTGCTGCTCGACCCCGATTCGCCGGTCAACAAGTAGTCCCAACCCGAGGAAAGGGGTTTCTCACCCATGAACCGGCGCGAATTCCTCCATGTGCTGGCGGCCGCCTCCGCCGCCGGTTTGGCCCTGGACCATCCAGCCGCCCTGGCCGCGACCGGCGGCGAGGCACTTTACGAGGTGCCCCGCTTCGGCAACGTCCATCTGCTCCACTTCACCGACTGCCACGCCCAACTGCTGCCGCTATTTTTCCGCGAACCCGAGGTCAATATCGGTGTCGGCGAAGCCCGCAACCAGCCACCCCATCTGGTCGGCGAGCATCTGCTCAAGGCTTTCGGCATCGCCCCCGGCACAACGTCCGCCCACGCCTTCACCCACCTCGATTTTGCCCAGGCGGCCCGCACCTACGGCAAGGTTGGCGGGTTTGCCCATCTGGCGACGCTGATCCGCCGCCTGCGTGCCGGCCGGCCCAACGCCCTGCTGCTGGACGGCGGCGACACCTGGCAGGGGTCGGCCACGTCGCTGTGGACCCGCGGCCAGGACATGGTGGACGCCTGCAAGCGGCTGGGCGTGGACATGATGACCGGCCACTGGGAATTCACCTACGGTGCCGAGCGGGTGCGCCACATCGTCGAACACGACCTGAAGGGGAAAATCGAATTCCTGGCGCAGAACGTGAAGACCACGGATTTCGGCGATCCGGTGTTCAAGGCCTACGCCCTGCGGGAAATGAACGGGGTCAAGGTCGCCGTGATCGGCCAGGTTTTCCCGTACACGCCCATCGCCAACCCGCGCCATTTCGTGCCTGACTGGACTTTCGGCATCCAGGAAGAGCAGATGCAGAAGACGGTCGCCCAGGCGCGGGCGGCGGGTGCCCAGGTGGTGGTCGTGCTGTCCCACAACGGTATGGACGTGGACCTGAAGTTGGCCCGCCGGGTGACGGGTATCGACGCCATCCTCGGCGGCCACACCCACGACGGCGTACCCGCGCCTTCCGTCGTCGCCAACACGGGGGGCAGGACGCTGGTGGTGAACTCCGGCTCCCACGGCAAGTTTCTGTCCGTGCTGGATTTCGAGGTCAAGAACGGCCGCGCCACGGACTACCGCTACAAGTTGCTGCCGGTGTTCGCCAACCTGCTGGAGGCGGATTCGGCGATGGCGTCTTACATCGACGAGGTGCGCAAACCCTTCCGCGCCAGGCTGGAAGAGAAGCTGGCGGTGACGGAGGGCCTGCTTTACCGGCGCGGCAACTTCAATGGGTCCTGGGACCAGTTGATCCTGGATGCGCTGATGGAAGTCAAAGGCGCCCAGATCGCTTTCTCGCCGGGTTTCCGCTGGGGCGCGACGCTGCTGCCGGGACAGGCGATCACGCTAGAGAATCTGATGGACCAGATGGCCATCACCTACCCCCAGGCCACGCTGAACACGATGACCGGCGCGGGCATAAAGACAGTGCTGGAAGATGTCGGCGACAACTTGTTCAACCCGGATCCCTATTACCAGCAGGGGGGCGACATGGTGCGGGTGGGCGGACTCAGCTACGTTTGCCGGCCGGATGCCGCCATGGGCAAGCGCATCGATGATCTGCGCCTGGACGGCAAGCCCCTGGCAGCGGACAAGACCTACAAGGTGGCGGGCTGGGCCTCCGTCGCCCCGGAGGCCAAGGGCGAGCCCATCTGGGAACTGGTCGCCAGTTGGCTACGCAGCAAGAAGACCATCCCGCCGCGCAGACTCAACCTGCCCCGGCTGGAAGGCATCGAAGGGAATCTAGGGGCTGGGTGACGACGCGGCCCCGCGGGCATGGGAGTATTTCGAACCGGCGGCGCGCAACAGGTCGAACCGAGTCATCGCGCCGCAAGGCTGCGCAGGCGCCCCGCTGCCCGCGCCAGGGTTTCCTCCTGCTTGGCGAAACAGAACCGCACCACTTTGTGGTCGACGGGCTCCCGATAGAACACCGACACCGGGATCGCCGCCACCCCCACTTCCTGCGTCAGCCGCCGGGAGAATTCCACATCCGGCTCTTCGCTGATGCGCGCATAGCTGGCGAGCTGGAAATAGGTGCCATCGCAGGGCAGCAGTTCGAAAGCCGAAAATTCCATTTCGCGGCGGAAAAAATCCCGTTTGGCGCGGTAGAACTCCGCCAGTTCCAGGTAGGGGGCGGGATCGGCCATGAACTGGGCCAGCGCCAATTGCACCGGATGGCTCACGGCAAACACGATGAACTGGTGCGCCTTTCGAAACTCCGTTGTGAGCGCTTGCGGCGCCGCCACGTAGCCGACTTTCCAGCCGGTGACGTGATAGGTCTTGCCGAAAGACGAGACGATCAGGCTGCGGCGGGCCAGATCGGCAAACCGCGCCACGCTCTCGTGCCGCCGCCCAAGGCCCCCATCGTCGAACACGATGTGTTCGTAGACTTCGTCGGCGAGGACGACGATGTCCGTCCCGTCGACGATCGCCGCCAGTTCCGCCATATCGGCGGCGGCCCACACGCTGCCGCTGGGGTTGTGCGGGGTGTTGACGATGATCATGCGCGTGCGCGGCGTGACCAGCCGGCGCACCTGGGACCAGTCGGGCCGGTAGTCGGGAAAGCCGAGCCGGGCGAAAACGGGCGTGCCGCCGTTGAGCACGATGGCGGGCACGTAGGAATCGTAGACCGGCTCGAAGACGATCACCTCATCCCCCGGCCGCACCAGGGCGGCGACGGCGGAGAAAATGGCCTGGGTGGCGCCGGCAGTGACGGTGATCTCCGTCTCGGCGTCGTATTGCACGCCATAAAGCGTCTCGATTTTCCCCGCAATGGCCTCGCGCAGGGGCGCCGCCCCAGTCATGGGGGCGTACTGGTTGTGCCCTGCGGCCATTTGTTGCGCCACCGCGTCGAATAGCGCCTGCGGGGCGGAAAAATCGGGGAACCCCTGGGACAGGTTAATGGCGCCATGCTCCTGCGCCAGCCGCGACATCACCGTGAAAATGGTAGTGCCCACATCGGGCAGGCGCGAAGTGATCCGCGCGGGAAAGGGGATCATGGCGGGGGAAACCGGCGAACGGAACGGCGGGATTCTGGCAGACCGGGTGCCAGGCGCCAAGCTGGGCCACCCGAGGTAGGCCGCGCTAGAATCCGCCACTTCCCCGTTCCAGAGCCATTTTTCGAACCCGATCATGACCAACGCCACCCCGCCCGCCCCGACCAACCTCAGCCCCATCCGCATCGCCGACGGAACCGTCGCCATTCTCGACCAGGCGCTGCTGCCCTTCCGCGAGGAATGGCTGGAACTGCATGACCTGGAACAAGCCGCCCACGCCATTCGCAGCATGCAGGTGCGCGGAGCACCGCTGATCGGCGTGACCGCCGCCTGCGGCGTGGCCCTCGGGCTCCAGAACGATGGCTCCGACGCAGCGCTGGAACATGCCGTCTCCACGCTGTGGGCCACGCGCCCCACGGCGGTCAATCTGCACTGGGCCGTTGAGCAGATGCGCGCCCTCTGGACCACGTGCGCCGATACTCCGGAGGCGTGCGCCGCCCTTCTGCTCGCCC
>JBAWHH010000374.1:0-2254 GCA_049593715.1 Rhodocyclaceae bacterium | reverse complement strand
CCATCACCCCATCTCCTTCGCCCTTGGGATCCGCTGGATTGTATTCTCAGGCCACGTCTCGACATAGTCGCCCCCCACCCTCGCCTACCTCGTACGGAATCCATCGTGTTGTTCGAAACTGTCGGACTGCTTCTTCTTGCCGCCTCGCTCTGGCTCTGGCTCGACAGCCTCAAGGCGCGGGATGCCGGCATGGGCGCCGCGCGCGCCGCCTGCTCGGCGGAGCGATTCCTGCTGCTGGACGACACGGTCGCCATAGAGTCTCTGTGGCCTGCCCGCGACGACGAGGGACAGTTGCGGCTACGCCGCGTCTACGGTTTCGAATACAGTGACAACGGCAACAACCGGCGTCCCGGGAGCGTCACCCTGGTCGGCGCCACGGTGATCGCCGTCAGCATCGGCGCCGGGACGATGTGGGATCTGAAAGCCGATTGACGGCGCCCTGTCCAGGTTCATCACCGTGCCGCCCGGCGCGGGAACCCGGATCGGCGCCGATGGACTCCGCCGGGAGGACTACGCAAGAATGCCCCCCCTGCGCGAACGACGCGTTGCACTCTCACCCACCCAAGGGAGGAAGCGAGCCATGACGCCACCGGATACGGACACCGCTTCACTGCAGGACGGCGACATTTCCACCGCACCGGTCCGCCAGATCGACGTTGCCCGGCCGCTGCGCTGGCTTAGCCTGGGCTGGCGAGACTTCACCCACGCCATCGTGCCCAGCGGGCTCCATGGCCTGCTGGTCGCTTGCGGAGGTTTGGCCATCATCGCCTTGGCCTGGGGCCGTTTCTACCTTCTGGCCGGAGCCCTGTCGGGATTCCTGCTGGTGGGCCCGGTGCTCGCCACCGGTCTCTACGCACTGAGCCGCCGCATCGCCGCCGGCAAACCCGCAAACTGGAAAGCCGTTATCGATGCCTGGCGTTCCAGTTGCAGTTGCGTGCTGGGTTTCGGACTCATCCTGGTGGTCATCGGCACGTTCTGGGTGCTGGTTTCGGCGCTGCTGATTGCGTTGTTCGTCGATGAAAACATCACCGACGCGACCGGTTTTCTGCGCGAAGTTGTCCTGACCAGGGACTCCCATTTTTTTGAAGCCTGGATGGCCCTGGGAGGGGTCCTGGCGGCGCTGGTTTTCGCCGGCAGCGTGGTTTCCATCCCGATGATGCTGGACCGGGACGTGGATCTGCCGACGGCGGTGCTGACCAGCCTCCAGGCCGTCGCCGCCAATCCGGTCGCCCTCGCCCTGTGGGCCACAATCATCATGCTGCTGACGGTCCTCGGCATGGCCACCTTGTTCCTCGGGCTGATCGTTATCGTGCCGGTGCTGGGCCACGCCTCATGGCACGCCTACGCCGAGTTGGTGGATCCGTCCGCCCTGCCCGCCCGTTCCGCCGAGCCTTCCCACGACTGAACCCACCCGTCAAGAAATCATGTTCAACATTACGGAGGAGCAGTTCAGCGAATTCGGCGCCACCTTCGGCATCGGCGCTTTCATTCTCTACATGCTCTTCATCATCTGGGATCTGGCAAAAAAGTCCAAGGCGGGACGGCTTGGCACTTTCATTCTGTTCTTTGTCCTGGCCTTCGGCATGATCGGCTTCGTCGCAAAATCCATTCTCGCCCGCCTCATGGGCATCTGATTCCCTCGTTGTGGCCACCCACGCTTCCGGTCGCCACCCCGGGCGACCAGTCCTGTTGTTTCCTCGGGTGCCTATTTCCTGGGACCAAGCATGGCCCCGCCATGAAGCTCATCAGCACCAAGACTTTTGTCTTATATAAGATATTATTGTCGGGATTAAAGTCGGCAACAACCACAAAAGGAGGAAAAAAGTGAGCAGCGCAATGTATGAAAAGATGCGCACAAACCCGAAATTCCAGGAACTCTGCGCCACAAGGCAACGGTTCGCCTGGATCCTGGCATTGATCGTTCTGGTCATGTTCTACGGCTTCGTGATGACCGTGGCCTTCAACCCCGGGGCGCTCGGGCAGCCCATCATGGAAGGCTCGATGGTGACGGTGGGCGTGGCTGCCGAACTCTTCATGTTCATCTTCTTCTGGTTGCTGACCGCCTTCTATGTGCGGCGCGCCAACACCAAGTTCGACGCGATGACACAAGAGATCATCCAGGACGCCTGGAAGGAGAACAAATAATGTTGCGTCGTCTGAAACAATTCGCTGCGGCGGCGGGCTTCCTGGCCTTTTCCGCTTTGGCCTACGCGGGCCCGGCAGTCGAAGGTGTAACGCAAAAGCAGCCCACCAA
>JBAWHH010000373.1:0-1634 GCA_049593715.1 Rhodocyclaceae bacterium | reverse complement strand
GTCCACTTCATCCACGCTGCGGCGCGGGTCGATCCGTTCCACGAACAGGGAGCCGATGCCCCGGGAGAAGTGGCGGGTCAGCCAGTGGTCGAGGAATTCGCGTTTGGTGATGAAGCGATAGCGCGACTGTGACGGCAAGGCGGCGGCGAGGTAGATGGCATCGACGTAGCTGGCGTGATTGACCAGCAGGACATGGCCGGCGGCGGGCAGCCGGGAAAGGCCGGTCGCGCACCATTTCAATCCGGACAGCCGCAGAAACAGCCGCGCCCCCCAGTGGAAGACCCAGCGGCCCACCAGCGGCCGCCGCGCCATGGCGATCAAGAACCACTGGGGCGGCACGACCAGCAGCGCAACGGCCCAGACGTAGGCGCCGGCGATCCACGCCCTGGCACCGCGCCAGCCAGCCCTCAAGCGGGCGCGGGCGGTCGCGGCGGTCAAACGCAGCATGGTCCACCAGATGGCGCGACCGGGACCACGGAGGTTTCCGTCTTCGTAGGCTTCGCGGCAGGCAGCGCGGCGGATCTTGCCGCTGGAGGTCTTGAGCACCGTGTAGGGCGGCGCCAGCACCACATCGTCGGGCGGGGCGCCGATCACGTCGAGCGCCGCTTCACTGATTCGCTGGCGCAGCCGATCCCTCTCGGCTTCGTCCGTTTCACGGGTTTCCGCCAGCACCACCAGGCGCTCGGTGCCGCTGGCAGGGTCGGCCGCGCCGAAGACCGCCACGCAGCCGCGCCGCACGCCGGGCAAAGCGCCCACCGCCTGCTCCAGATCGTAGGGATAGAGATTGCGCCCGCCGCGCAGGATCAGGTCCTTGGCGCGGCCGGTGAGGAAGACCTCGCCCTCGGCCAGATAGGCGTAGTCGCCCGTCTCGCGCCATTCCCCCGCCAGCAGCCGTGCCGTCGCCTCCGGGTTACGGTAATAGCCGGCGCTGGCGGACGGCCCGCGAAACTGCAGCCGCCCGATTTGCCGATCCGGCAGAGCCACGTCGATTTCGTCCACCACCCGCAAGGTGTGTCCGGTCAACGGCTGGCCGCAGGCGACGATTTGAAGGACGTCTTCGGCGTCGGCCGCCACGGGCACCGCGCGGCGCTGCCGGGCAAAGTCGCTGCGGGAGATGAAGTCGATGCGCGGACCGCGCCCCAGGGGCGGAAACGCCAGCCCGACACAGCACTCGGCGAGGCCGTAGCAGGGAACAATGGCTTCGCGCCGCAAGCCGTGGGCCTCGAAGCGGCGGGCGAAGGCATCGAGCGTGGAGGCGCTTACAGGTTCGGCGCCATTGAGGGCGAAGCGCCAGGACGACAGATCCACATCCTGCAGATCCTCGTCCCGCACTTTCTGCGCGCACAGTTCATAGGCGAAGTTCGGCGCCGCGGAGATGGTGCCGCGGTGCCGGCTCAGCGCCTGCAACCAGCGCGCGGGCCGGGCCAGGAAGGCCAGCGGACTCATCAGCACCAGGGGGAAACCGAAATACAGCGGCGTCAGCCAGGCGCCGATCAGGCCCATGTCGTGGTAGAGCGGCAGCCAACTGACGAACGCGTCGTCCGGTCCGATCCGGGCCATTTCACCCATGGCGCGGATGTTGGCCAGCAAGTTGGCATGGGTCAGCACCACGCCTTTGGGGTCGCCGGTGCTGC
>JBAWHH010000372.1:0-3738 GCA_049593715.1 Rhodocyclaceae bacterium | reverse complement strand
CGAGGTAGGCGAGGGTGGGGGGCGACTATGTCGAGACGTGGCCTGAGAATACAATCCAGCGGATCCCAAGGGCGAAGGAGATGGGGTGATGGGCCGTGCCAGTCTTCAAAGCCGCAGAAGACGCAGTCCGCGGAATCGGACCGCTGGCAGTAAGATTCCCGCGGTCTTTCTGGCGTCTGCCCTGTGGCTGCTGGGCCCGGGTCCGCTCGCCGGGCTCGCGATGGCCGCGCCTGGCCTGTCGTCCCCTGGCTACCTCGCCCCTTGCCCCGACAAACCCAACTGCGTCAACAGCTTCGCCACGGACACGCGGCACGCCATTGCTCCGCTGCCATACCTCGGGAGCGGCTCTGCGGCGATGGCACGGCTTAGGGCCATCGTGGTGCCGATGCCGCGCACGACGATCGTGGTCGACCGTCCGGACTACTTGCACGTAGCGTTCCGCAGCAGGGTGTTCCGGTTCGTCGACGATGTGGAATTCCTGCTGGATGCGAGCGAAGGTGTGATTCACGTGCGATCCGCATCCCGCTTGGGGCATGGAGATTTCGGCGTCAACCGCGACCGGGTGGAGACGATCCGTGCCGGGTTCGTGCCGGAAGCAGGCGCCCCACCCGGCCGGTGAGCCGCCAACGGCCGGTGGCAACGTGGCGGGCCAATCAGAGAATCGGGCTGCCGGCGTGTTCACCGCGCTCGTACACCACGTGCGCGCGGCCGACCAGCAAAGGATCGAGGGGGCCGATGCGATCCGTGTCCTTGTTCTTATAGGGGAGCTTGTGCAGGACGTAGCGCATAGCGTTGAGGCGCGCGCGCTTCTTGCAGTCGGATTTGATCACGGTCCACGGGGCGTCGGCGGTGTCCGTGTAGAAGAACATCGCCTCTTTCGCTTTGGTGTAATCGTCCCACTTGTCCAGGGAAGCCAGGTCAACAGGGGACAGCTTCCATTGTTTGAGAGGATGGGACTCCCGTTCCTTGAAGCGGCGCCGTTGCTCCTTGCGGCTGACCGAGAACCAGAACTTGATCAGATGCACGCCGCTGCGGGCCAGGGTGCGCTCGAACTCCGGCGTCTGGCGCATGAACTCGCTGTACTCCTCGGGCGTGCAGAAACCCATCACCCGCTCGACGCCGCTGCGGTTGTACCAGGAACGGTCGAACATCACGATCTCGCCGGCCGTGGGCAGGTGCTGGACGTAGCGCTGGTAATACCACTGCCCGCGCTCGATATCGGAGGGTTTCTCCAGGGCGACGACCCGCGCGCCGCGAGGATTCAGGTGCTCCATGAAGCGCTTGATCGTACCGCCTTTGCCCGCCGCATCGCGCCCTTCGAACAAGAACACCACCTTTTGCCCGGTTTCCTTGACCCAGGCCTGCAGCTTGAGCAATTCCACTTGCAGGCGGTATTTCTGCTTCTCGTAGTTCTTGCGCGACATGAGGTTTCGATAAGGGTAACCGCCGTCGCGCCAATCATCAGCCAGTTCGTCGTCGGGGCTGACGGGAAGCTTGGCGTAGACCGACTCCTGGTCCTTGAACAGTGCGTTGCGCAGCGTCTGGGCGTCCTCCGGCGAGGCACCGGCGAGGATCGCTTCCAGGGTCTTGGCCAGCGTTGCGGTGTCGCCAGGATTGATCTTCGCCAGGATGTCACTGACGGCCACGACCTTCGCTTCCTGGGCGGCATCGATGGCTTCGCTCACCGCGAAGCTTTCTATACCCTGAGGACTCGCGGTAGGCGCAATATCGCCGGCGGCGGCGCGGCGCGGCGCGGCAGTACGGCGGCGCGGGCGAGGCGCCGGCTTGTCGGATTTTTCTGTCGAAACGCCTTCAGGCTGTCGCTTGTCGTCCATGTTCGGAGTTCTCCCTGCGCCGGCAAACACCGGCCCCGCGCCGATGTTGCATAGAAGAAACCAACGTTAACTCACTTCACGGCTAAAGGAAAGGCGCGTTTGCGGGCGTCGCGGGGACATTGCGATCTTGAGTTCAAGATGCCGGCTCGGCCGGCGGCGCGGCGGCAGGTGGCTGATATACTCGCCGCCGCTCATGCCGCTTCCCGTTACCGACTCCCAACTGTTGTTTGCTGTCGCCATCGCCCAGGGCGTCCTGTTACTCGTTGTGCTATGGCTGGTATGGGCAGGGCGGCGCAATGCGCGCGAAGCCGCGGTCCGCACAGAAACCCAACTTGCGGAGCAGCACCGGGCCATGCTCGGCGATCTGTTCGGGGCGTTGCAGCAGGAGGGGGATCGCGTCATCCGATACGGCGGGGAAGGCGCGGAACGGCTGCGCCAACTGGTGGCCGCCGAACTGGATGGTACGCGGGACGCGCTGCAGCAGATCCACCTCGCCCTGCAGGCGGCGCTGGCCGGCCAGCGCGAAGATTTGGTCACGCGGCTGCTCGAACTCTCCGCCGCACTCCAGGGCAAGCAGGATCAATTGCGTCAGGACATGGTGGCCACCACGCTGAGTAAACTGGCCGAGCAGGCGCGAGCGGACAAGGAACTGCTGCAATCCGGACTTGCCGGGGCGACCCAGCAACTGACCGTGAGTATTGAGTCGCTGATGCGCTCGGTGAACGAGCGCCTGGAAAAGATCACCGGCCACGTCAACGAGCGCCTCGACGAGGGCTTCAAGAAGACCAACGAGACCTTCGTCAGCGTCATGGCCCGCCTGGCGACCATCGACGAGGCGCAGAAGAAAATCGACGGCCTGACCACCAACGTGGTGAGCCTGCAGGAACTACTGGGCGACAAGAAGTCTCGTGGCGCTTTCGGCGAAGTGCAGTTGGAAGGGCTGGTCCGCAACATGCTTCCGCCGGGCAGCTACGCTTTCCAGCACACCCTGCCCAACAACGCCCGCGCCGACTGCGTGCTCCACCTGCCCGAGCCGACGGGCATGGTGGCGGTGGACTCCAAGTTCCCGCTGGAAAACTACCATCGCATGTTCGACGCCGATTTGTCGGAAATCGAGCGGCGCCAGGCGCAGACCGCGTTCCGCGCCGACATCCGCAAACATGTGGATGCCATCAGCAGCAAGTACCTGATTCCCAACGTGACGTCCGACGGCGCAGTGATGTTTGTTCCCGCCGAGGCGGTGTTCGCCGAAATCCACGCCTACCACGCGGAAGTGGTGACCTACGCCCAGCAGAAGCGGGTGTGGATCGTCTCACCCACCACCTTGATGGCCGTGCTCAACACCGCCCGCGCCGTGCTCAAGGACGTGGAAACGCGCAAGCAGATCCACCTGATCAAGGACGCGCTGGCCAAATTGGCGAAGGATTTCAATCGTTTCGACGATCGCATGCAGAATCTGGCGCGCCACATTGACCAGGCGAACAAGGACGTGCAGGAAGTTCAGACGTCCAGCAAAAAGATCAGCAGCCACTTTTACCGCATCGAGCAGGCGCAGGTGGATGAGATCGCCGAACCGACGGGGGCGGCGGCGGTGAAGTTGTTGAGGGATTGAGGGGGATTCCCGCTGCGCCGCTGATCTTCCGCTGGGGGACAAAAACGTCGGCCTAACCGCGTTGTCGACCTGGGCTTCGCCCGGGCGATGCGCAAGGTGATGGGCGACTGCCCTGGCGCATACGGAGGCTGGTGTTGGCTGCCCGGGGCCAAGCATCGAGGATGTCTGGATCGGAGTCTCGTCGGCAGCCGTCGCCGGACTACGTA
Source organism: Rhodocyclaceae bacterium (assembly GCA_049593715.1). Lineage (GTDB taxonomy): Bacteria > Pseudomonadota > Gammaproteobacteria > Burkholderiales > Rhodocyclaceae > JBAWHH01. The sequence goes on along the minus strand of JBAWHH010000372.1, from coordinate 85 downwards.
TTGGGCTTGCGTGCTTCAGGTCGTACCGGGCCACGTTGACCTTGCTGGAGCAGCCCGATTGACCTAGAGTTGTGCTGATGTAGGA
>JBAWHH010000371.1:0-12801 GCA_049593715.1 Rhodocyclaceae bacterium | reverse complement strand
TGCTGAACGTCACGAGACTTGCGACCTGCCGAAAAAGCTGCGCCCTACGGCGCACTGCCGTATAGGGGCGGGCCGGCTCACTTAATTGGGTAGGAACCTCCACGCGTTTGGCGGCTTTCGCGATCCTTTGGGCGCTGCCGCGGAATTGGGCCCCTTTCTTGCCGCAATCGCGCCGAATGGCTGTTCCTTACGGTTGCTATAGTCCGATCCGACTTGACATGGTGGATTGGCTAACCTTGGGGACCAATGGTGGGCGAGCAAGAAATCGCTTCGACACTGATGGACGCGTGGAATGATCGGCTGGAACTGACTCAGCTCATAGACCGTTGCACGAAGTTCGAGAATGGGCAGCGCGCCCCTTTGGCGGCGATTCTTTATCAGACTTGGCTGCAGCGCACCCAGTCCCCCCACGTCCATCTGGTTTGGTTCAACCTCGGCGCGACGCTGAGTAACCTCGGGGATCTGACGGGAGCCGAAGCCGCTTACCGCGAGGCCGTAAAACTGTCCCCCGGTTTCATTCAGCCCCGCGTGAACCTGGGCTTGGTGCTGGAACGCGCGGGCCAACTCGACCAAGCGATCGATGAGTGGAAATGGCTGGATCACAATCTGCCCGGCGATGCTTCCGAGAACAAGCCCTTGCTTATCCTTGCGCTGAACCACTTGGCGCGGGTGCTCGAAACGAAGAAGGACTATGGCGCCGCCCTGGATTACCTCGGCAAGAGTCTCGTGCTGGATGCCACCCAAGGTGACGTCCTCCATCACTGGGTTTTCCTCCGCCAGAAGCAATGTTGCTGGCCCGTCTATGCGCCAATCGGCAACGTTACTGCGCAGCTCATGCGGGAGTCTACGTCGGCGTTGGCCATGATTGCCATGACCGACGACCCAGCATGGCAACTGGCCGCTGCGCGCCGCTACGCGCACAAGAAAGTGGCCAAGAATCTGCCACCGATGGCCGCTCCAGGCAGCTACGGGCATCGCAAGATCCGCGTGGGCTATTGCTCGTCCGACTTCTGTCTTCATCCCGTGGCCCTGTTGATGGTCGAACTGTTCGAACTCCACGATCGGGAGAGTTTTGAGCTTTACGGCTATTGTTGGAGCCCGGAGGATGGTTCGCAGGTGCGCAGGCGCGTCATCGCGGCCATGGATCATTTTCACCGCATCGATGCGTTGGGTGACGAGGAAGCCGCGCGTCTGATCCGCAGCCACGAGATCGACGTTTTGATCGACCTCCAGGGCCAGACTTCCGGCGCCCGCATGAACATGCTTGCCTATCGGCCTGCCCCGATCCAGATCAGCTATCTCGGCCTGCCTGCAACGACCGGGCTACCGTCCATTGATTACGTTATCGCCGACCGGTTTCTGATTCCAGAAGAATACGCACGGCATTACTCCGAGAAGCCCCTTTACATGCCCGACGTCTACCAGGTTTGTGACCGCAAACGCCCTGTTGGGCTCACCCCCAGCCGTGCAAGCTGCGGCCTCCCGGATGAGGCGTTCGTGTTTTGCTCCTTCAACAACAACTTCAAGTACACGCCGGAGATGTTCGACGTGTGGATGAACATCTTGCGCCGTGTCCCGGAGAGCGTGCTCTGGATCCTGTCGGACAACCCTTGGGCCGAAGCCAACCTGCGCCAGGAAGCGGCGAAACGCGGCATCGATTCGGAGCGCCTGATTTTCGCCTCCAGGGTCTCACCCGAGAACTATCTGGCCCGCTACCAGATCGCGGACCTGTTCCTCGACTCGTTCCCGTTCAACGCGGGCACCACCGCCAACGACGCCCTCTGGATGGCTTTGCCGGTACTTACGATCAGTGGCCGCAGTTTCGCGTCACGCATGGCGGGCGCCCTCCTTACGGCGGCCGATCTTCCGGAATTGATTGCCTACGACTTGTCCGCGTACGAAGAAAAAGCTGTTTACCTCGCCACAAACCGGGGCGAGTGCCGGCAAATGCGGGAGCACCTGAGGCGGGAAAAGGAAACGGGGAAAGTTTTCGACACCCACCGGTTCGCAAGGAATCTGGAGGAGGCTTTGAAGCGCCTGGTCGGGTCGCCATTGCCAGCCCTCGTGGCTTAGCGAACAGCGAAGCCATTTGAGCTTTCCGTCTGCCACTTCCCGAATCCACACATCAAGGGTGAGCGCGGAATGTCGCGGCGGACCAGATTGCCCTTTGCCGGAGCGCGTCAAGAGTCAATTTCTGCCGGCATTGATTTCCACGACATCGATCCGCACCGAAGCCTGCCTTCGCCCAACGAGATCCTTTTCTGCCTCTCTCCAATAGCCGGAGCGGAACAAGACGAGCGGCGCGGGCTATCCCTTCGAAGACTCCTTGCCAATGGCTGACAAGTTCTCCCACTCCGTCGTGCAATGCCTTGCGGCAATTGCTCAACATCGGGGTATCCAGGTCAATCCGGAACGGTTGATCCACGAGTTTGCCCTGGCGGACGAAGAGCCCTCGGCCGCCCTCGTTTCGCGCATGGCGATCGCCCTTGGGATGAAGGCCAAAGTCGCCAACTTGACGTGGTCCGGGCTTATCCGCCAGGAAGGTGTTTTTCCCCTGCTGCTGCGGCTCAACAGCGGCGGCGGAATCATCGTCGTGGGGATCAAGAAGGGGGAAGAACCCGAACAGGTGGGAGTGGTTGACCCTGGCAATAGCGGGGGCGGCGTCACTTTCCTTTCAGCGGAGCAATTCGGCCAGATATGGGGCGGCGAAGTCGTTTTCCTCAAGCGGCGGCATTCGCTTTTCGATATCCAGCAGCCGTTTGGGATGCGTTGGTTCATCCCCGAAATTCTGAGACAGCGCCAGGCTTTCCGGGATGTGATCGTCGCCGCAATGTCGATGAATGTCCTGGCCCTTGCTTCGCCGATGTTCTTCCAGATCGTCATCGACAAGGTGCTGGTGCATCAGAGTTCATCCACCCTTGCCGTGCTTACCGCCGGCGTGGTGGTGGCGCTGCTATTCGATGCTGCCTTTGGGTATGTGCGGCAGATTCTCCTGCTGGCCGCGACCAACAAGATCGACATGCGGGTCACCCGCCGCGCATTTGCCCACCTGCTATCGTTGCCCATTGATTTCTTCGAGTTGTCCACTGCCGGGGTGATCGCGCGGCAAATGCAGCAACTGGAGCAGATCCGCCATTTCCTCACGGGGCGGTTGCTGTTTGCCGGCATGGATGCGCTTGCCCTGGTGATCTTTTTGCCGCTTCTGTTCACCTACTCCGTCAAACTGGCCCTGATCGTTCTGGCCTTTACGGGCGTCATCGCCGCGATCATCGGCATCCTGCTACCGACGTTCCGCGAGCGTCTCGATCGGCTCAATAGCGCTGAAGGCAGGCGCCAGGCGCTTCTGGTGGAAACCATCCATGGCATGCGCACGGTAAAGGCTCTCGCCATCGAGCCCATGCAGCGCAAGGCCTGGGACCAGATCTCGGCGGAGGCGATCACCGCTCACTTCAGGGTCGGGAAGCTTTCCATTTCGGGAAATGCCGCGACCGATTTCCTCGGCAAGCTAATGCCGGTGGTGATCATCTTCATCGGTGCCCAGGGCGTGTTCGAGCAGACCATGACCGTGGGGGTCCTGATTGCGTTCCAGATGCTGTCGGGGCGGGTCGTCGGGCCGCTGGTGCAGATCGTTGGACTCATCAACGAATACCAGCAGACGGCCCTGTCCGTGCGCATGCTCGCCGAAATCATGAACCGTGCGCCGGAAGGCCGAACCGGCGCCGGAGGCCTGCGGCCGCTGCTCAAAGGCCAAATCAGTTTCGAGAACGTTTCCTTCCGCTATCCCGGAGCGAGTGTCAATGCGCTGGACAGAACCAGCTTCACCATACCTGCCGGCGCCGTGGTGGGCATCGTCGGACGCAGCGGCTCGGGCAAGACCACGTTGACCAAGCTCATCCAGGGCCTATACGGCGTCCAGGAGGGGATCGTTCGCTTCGATGGGGTAGATGCGCGGGAGATGGACCTTGCTCACTTGCGGCGCCAGATCGGCGTGGTGCTGCAGGAGAACTTTCTGTTCCGCGGTACGGTTCGCGAGAATCTGGCAATCACCAAGCCTGACGCGACCATCGAGGAGATCGTGGCAGCCGCCCAAGCCGCGGGCGCCGACGAGTTCATTGAACGCATGCCTCAAGGCTACGACACGCCCCTGGAGGAAAACGCGTCGAACCTCAGCGGTGGTCAGAAACAGCGGCTCTCCATCGCCCGGTGCCTGCTCTCCAAGCCCAACATCTTGATTCTGGACGAGGCTGCCAGCGCGCTGGATCCGGAAAGCGAGGCGATCTTCATCCGCAATCTGTCGCGTATCGCCGTGGGCAGAACCGTGGTGATGATCTCGCACCGCCTGTCCACACTGGTCAATGCTGATGTGATTCTCGTCATGCAGCAAGGCCAGCTCTCTGACTCGGGCAGGCACGACGAGCTTCTCGCCCGTTGCGACGTATACCAGCATCTATGGAATCAGCAGACAGGCCATCTTTGATAAGCCGTTTTAGGCGGCGGCGCCCGCCCCACGGGGCGGACATCGAGTTCATGCCCGACGCGGACGAAGTCGAGCGGCGGCCGCTTCCCCGCTCGGCGCGCATCACCCTCCACCTGCTGGCCAGCGCCCTGATTGCCTTCCTGCTGCTGGCAGCGTTCTCAAAAGTGGATCTGGTGGTTTCCGCGCGGGGGCGGTTGGGCACACCCCTGCCCAACATTGTGGTCCAGCCGCTTGAAACCTCGATCATCGAAAAGATCGAGGTCAAACCCGGGCAGATCGTCAAGAAAGGGGAAAGGCTCGCGACGCTGGATCCCACGTTCGCGGAAGCGGACGAATCGCAGTTGCGCACGCGCCTGAAGAGCCTCGACAACCAGCGGGCAAGCCTCGAAGCGGAACTGGCGGGGAAGACCGTGCCCACGGATCCCCAATCCAGCGACGATCAGCAAATCCAGAGCCGCCTGTCCGGGGAACGGAAAGCCAGCTATCTGGCCCAGACGCAGCGCCTCGACGAAAACATCGGGCGCGTCCGCGCCGCCCTGGAAACCAATCGTCGCGATCAATCCACGATGACTTCCCGCGCCGAGGTCCTGAAGGAAATGGTCGCCATGCAGGAGCGGCTGGTCGAACAAAAATACGCCGTTCGCGCACGACTACTGGATGCCCAGGACCGTTTCCTCGAAGTCGAGCGCGGCAGGCAGATGGCCCGAAGCAAGGAGCAGGAATTGCAGCGCGAATTGATGGCGCTGCAAGCCGAGCGGGTTTCATTCCAGACCGGCTGGCGTCAAAAGGTGATGGAGGAACTCCTCGCCGTCTCACGGGATCGGGATGGGCTGAACGAGCAACTGCAGAAGGCCGGCAAACGCCAGCAACTGGTGGTGCTTACTGCGCCGTCCGATGCTGTCATACTGGAAATCGCCAAACTCTCGACCGGCTCCGTCGCAAAAGCTGCCGAGCCGCTCTTTACCCTGGTTCCGCTGGGAGACAGTCTGGAAGCTGAAGTACAGATCGAATCCGTCGATGTCGGTTACGTAAAGCGGAACGATTTGGTTCGGGTCAAAGTCGATGCGTATCCGTTCCAACTCCACGGTGCTCTGGAAGGCAAACTTCACACCATCAGCGAGGATGCCTTCCGCCGCGACGCGGGTAGCAGCGGCGGGATCGATTCCTACTATTTGGGGCGAATTCAACTCGGCAAGACGCTCCTGAATCGGCTTCCGGAACACGCGCGACTACTGCCAGGAATGACCGTAACCGCCGAGATCGCCGTGGGCAAACGCTCGGTAATCTCTTATCTGCTGTGGCCGCTAATAAAGGCCCTGGACGAGTCGATCCGCGAACCGTAGGTTTAGCGCCTCAGTTCGGCGCCAGCGCTACAAAGGATTCAGATGCGCTTGGTCTGGGTGTCGCGGGTAGCACGGGGGCCGGGCGGGACGTGGCGGGCGGAGCGATAGAACGCCACAATGCGCCGAACGTATTCTTGGGTTTCCGCGTAGGGCGGCACGCCGTTGTGGCGCGCCACGGCGCCCTCCCCGGCGTTGTAGGCGGCGGCGGTCAAGGCGATGTCCCCTTTGTAGAGATTGAGCAGGAAACGCAGGTAAGCCAGCCCGCCGCGGATGTTCTGCTCTGGATCGAAGGCGTCGCGCACGCCGAACCGCTCGGCGGTTTCGGGGATCAACTGCATCAGGCCCTGGGCGTTCTTGGGCGAGCGGGCGAAGGCGTTGAAATTGGACTCGGCGCGGGCGATCGCCAGCGCCAGCCGAGGGTCCACGCTGAAGCGCGGCGCCAGTTTCTGCACCAACAGCGCGTGGCGGCGTTTTTCCCCCGGCAGCGACTGCGTGTAGCGCTGAACCACTTCGGGTGAGACGACCTCCCCGGTATCGGCCAGAACCGGGTCGGTTCCATTGACGATGCAGTCGGGCAAGTTGTCGCCGCCGGGCACGTTGCCGAGCAGGCTCCGGGCTTTTTCGTGGCCGCGCTGGGCCGCCAGCGCCAGCAGGGTCGCGCCGGTGGCATTGTTGCGGGCGACGCCGAGGCCGCCGAGGTAAAGGCGCCCGAGGCGATATTGGCCTTCGACACTGCCCGCCCGGGCTGCTGCGCAGTAACGGGCGGCGGCAACACCGGGCTGGCGGCGCTGCTCCGCCCGATAACCATCCTCCAGCAAACGTGCCAGCGCTGGCGGTTCGTCGGACCACTCGGGCGCTTCCAGCATCGCGGCCGAGGCAGATCCCGCCCCGGCCATCGACGCGGCAAGGATCAGGCTGAGAGGGAAACGGGCCATATCGGGAAACCATGTCCACGGAAACGGTCCGAACTTTACCGACATTCCTTGTGCGAAGGAATGAACCAGTCGTCCACCTGCGCCCCGATTCTGTCCGCGGTAGCGCCGAGCGGTGCCACCACGCGGCGCGGTTCGACCCCGAGGGAAAGGGTTGTCGTGGTGGTTTCCAAGTCAAACGTTGCACCCCGCCGATGCCCCGGCCGCGCCATCCTGTCATTTCGGCGGAGGTGGGAATCCATGGTCTTTGCAAGGGTGACCCGCCCAACGGGTTCCGGCTTTCGCGGGAACGATGAAGGAGGAAGCGGCCTGCCTGCGGCGCCACGTCGCGCCGACTGCGCGAACTGGCGAGCCCGATCACCTGATCAACCTACTTGCGCCGCCTGACGCACACAACCCCTCTTCGTGCTGCGGTGACGGCCCGGCGCCGGTCGTCGGCCAGGATGGCCGCCACCGGCGTCGCACTCAGTGTTTCCTTACCGGATGCGCCCCGCTGCCTTCATGTCCGCGCAGGGATCAGCGCGCATATGCGTGAGTGTCTTACCTTGTTCCTTGGCCTTTGCCTCCATTTTGCTGCGATGCTGGTCGAGGTAGGCTTTGCATTCGCCGTAAGTCCGCACGCTGCCCATCTTCGCCTGGTGCTCAGTGCGCTCCTGAGGCGTCATGAGCAGAAAGCCCGGTGTATTGCCCTGGCTGGCGCGCCAGCCCCCGCCCGCTCCCATGCCTCCCCCCATCCCCGCGCCCATGCCGGCCCCGCCAGTACCCTGACCCCCTGGGGCCTGCGCCTGGGCAGTGAGAGCAAACGCCAGGCAGGCTGTCGCAACGATGGTCCCTACCGCTTTGCGTGTCGCTTTCATGATCCTCTCCTTAATGGTTTCGTCTTGTCACGGTGATCATTAGACATGCGGTGCGTAACGCATCGATTTCCAGACGGGACCTTTTGGTAATCCACCGTGTCCCTGGCGCTCGGGGACACACTGGGTTACAAATCCCTCGCCGGCGGCGTTCGCCGGTATCCGGCACCGGCTCCGCATGGCTTTCGCCATCCGGCGTGGGGCGTTTCAGGGCTTGGCCACCCACTCCACCAGATGGTACTGCTCCGCCACCAGCGGCCAGATCCCATAGCGGCGGGGCGCATCGGGACACAGGCCGTGGGTGCCGTGATCGACGATCTCCAGTTCGCCGCCGTGCCAGAAGCGGGCGAGCAGGTCTTCCAGGGGAACGAGCCGATCCATTTCGATGGGTTCGAGCCGGTCCGGCCGCCGGCGGGTGGACACGATTTCGTGGTAGCTCGCCCAGGGCCGCTCCGCCAGCGCCCCGGCCAGGGCTGCCGCCCAGCCGGTCTGGCCGTCCAGCAGCGTCTGCCCGAGCAGGTTGCAGAACAGGTAGGCGGCGTCGGGGTAGCGCTGCGGCAACTGGGCCGGATCGTCCAGCGCACCCGCCCAGGCGATCGGCGTCCCGGGGAACCGGCGCCCGAACAGCCACCGGGCGAGGGGGTCGGGTTCGTGGGCGGTGATGCGCGGGAAGCGGGCGAGGAAAGCCCCGTTCAGAGCATAGCCAGCGCTAGGTCCGACCAGTACCAGATGCCTTGCGGGCGGTGCCCAATCCGCCAGCCAGCCGGCGACGGTCTGGCGGAAGCCGCGCCAAAGGCCGTTCTCGTGACGCCAGGCGCGCAGGTGATAGCCGAGGCCCCCGCTGGGGTGGAAAAGGTACACGCCGCCGGTTCAGGGCGTCTCGTCGTAGATCACGCCCGAACTGGCCAGGCCCGCGCGCTTTCCCGCCTCGGCCCGCAGATCGGGCGGCAGGCGGCCCAGCAGCCAGCGAATCGCCAGGGGGACGATCACCAGATCGTCGAGCAAACCCGCGAAAGGGATCGCGTCCGAAATCAGGTCGATGGGCGACAGCAGGTACAAGGCCACCGCCGCCACGCCGATCTTGAACCAGCGCGGCGCCCGCGGATGGCGCAGCGCATGCCACAGCAGGCGCACGTCGTCCCGAACCACCGTCCAAACCAGGAATACGCGTTTCCACATCGCTCGGCTTCCTCGCACAAAGGCCGCAAACCGCGGCCGAACTTGCCAGATGGGGGCGGCGCCGCTGCGCAGCAAGAGCGGCGCCCGCCGGGGCGGGACGGCTATGGGAGAATCCGGGCCATTGAGTCTTGCAGGATCCCCGCGATGAAACGCCGTTCCCGAACACTGGCCGCCCTCACCGCGGCCCTGGTCCTCGCCATCTTCCCCTTCACCGCCCTGGCCGGCAAGACGCTGGACAAGATCCGCCAGCAGGGGCGCATCGCCTGCGGCGTCAGCACAGGGCTGCCCGGTTTTTCGGCGGTGGACAGCCAGGGCAAGTGGGTGGGATTCGACGTCGATTTCTGCCGGGCGGTGGCCGCCGCGGTGCTGGGCGACCCGGCGAAAGTGAAATGGACGCCCCTCAATTCCCAGCAGCGCTTCACCCCTCTGCAATCGGGCGAAGTCGACCTGCTGTCCCGCAATACCACCTGGACACTGACCCGCGACGCCTCCATGGGCCTGCATTTCGCCGGCATCAGCTACTTCGACGGCCAGGGCTTCATGGTGGCGAAAAAGTCCAAGGTCTCCAGCGTGAAGCAGTTGAAAGGCGCGGAAGTCTGCGTCCAGTCCGGTACCACGACCGAAAAGAACTTGAGCGACTTTGCCCGCGCCCAGGGCATCCGCGTCAAGCCGGTGGTGTTCGAGAGTTACGAAGCCTCCCTAAAGGCGTTCTTCTCCGGCCGCTGCCAGGCTTACACCACCGATCTGTCCAGTCTCGCCGCCATCCGCGACAAGGAGGTCAAGACGCCGGACGACTACGTGATCCTGCCGGAACTGATCTCCAAGGAGCCCCTCGGCCCGGTGGTGCGGCGCGGCGACGACGAATGGTTCGCCATCGTCAAATGGGTACTCAATGCCCTCATCGAGGCGGAGGAACTGGGCGTCACCCAGGCCAACGCCGAGCGCATGCGCTCGGGCAGCGATCCGGCGGTGCAGCGTCTGCTGGGCGGCGGGGAAGACCTCGGCCGCCTGCTCGGCCTGGACAAGATATGGGCGCTGAGGGCGGTGAAAGCGGTGGGCAACTATGGCGAGATTTTCGACCGCAATCTCGGCGCGAACTCGCCCCTCAAGCTACCGCGCGGCCGCAACCAGCTCTGGACCAAAGGCGGCCTGATCTATGCGCCGCCGCTTCGCTGAGGGCCGCGCCGGGGCGCTGATCTGGCAGGCGATCGCCGGCGCTCTGCTGGCGCTACTGGCCTGGGCGCTAGCTGAGCGGGTAGGGGCGGAACTGGCGGCGCGGGGCATCCGCAGCGGTTTCGCGTTTCTGGCCGAGCCCGCCGGATTCGACATCGGCGAAAGCCTCGTCCCGTTCCACGCCGGCCAGCCCTACTGGCAGGCATTTCTTGTCGGACTCGGCAATACCTTGCGCGCCGCGCTCCCCGGCCTGCTGCTGGCGACCGTGGTCGGCTTGCTGGTGGGCCTCGCCCGGCTGTCGCCCAATGCGCTATTGCGGGGCTTGGGCACGGCTTACGTGGAACTGTTCCGCAACGTCCCGCTGCTGCTGCAACTGCTCACCTGGTATTTCCTGCTCACCGAAAAACTTCCCGCCGCGGCGGAGGCGCTGGAACTGCTGCCGGGTCTGTTCCTCAGCAAAAGCGGCCTCGCCCTGCCGTTTCCCGGTGCGGACGGGCTGGAGTGGCCGCAGCGCGGCGGGTTCGCCATCGAAGGCGGCGCGGCGCTGACGCCGGAATACCTCGCCGTGCTGCTGGGCATCAGCGCCTATGCCGCGGCCTATCTGGCGGAGATCGTGCGCGCGGGCATCCGCTCCGTTCCCGCCGGGCAGGTCGCCGCGGCGGATGCCCTCGGCCTGGCGCCACACCAGCGCCTGCGTTGGGTGGTGCTGCCCCAGGCACTACGTCTGATGGTGCCGCCCGCCGCCAGCCAGTACCTCAACCTGGTCAAGAACTCGTCCCTCGCCGTGGTCGTCGGCTACCCCGATCTCGTTTCCGTGGCCAACACCAGCCTCAACCAGACGGGGCAGGCGGTGGAGTGCATCGCCGTGCTGATCGCCGTGTATCTGCTGCTGTCGCTGGCCCTCGCGCTGGTGATGGGGCGCTACAACGCGGCGCTGCTGCGCCGGGGACGCTGACTTTGTCGGGCTGGCTGCGGCGTAACCTGTTTTCCTCCTGGGCCAGTGCGCTCCTCACGCTGGCGCTGGCGGCTCTCGTGTTGCGCCTGCTGCCGGGCCTGGTGGAATGGGCCGTGGTGAAGGCGGTTTTTCTCCCGGATGCCGAGTCATGCCGCGCCCTGGACGGGGCGGGCGCCTGCTGGGGCGTGATTGCCGAGAAGTACCGCCTGGTACTGTTCGGCCGTTACCCGTTCGGCGAACAATGGCGACCCGCGCTGGCGACCGGCCTCGTGCTGGCCCTGCTGGCGGCGACGGGGGCAGCGCGCCGGCCCGGCCGCCGCCTGCTCTTGGCCTGGATTTTTGTCCCCTGTGCCAGCCTCGCCTTGCTGCGCGGCGGTTTCGCCGGCCTCTCGCCGGTGGGCAGCGAACACTGGGGCGGGTTTCCGCTCACCCTGCTGCTTTCCCTTGGCGCGCTGGCGGGGGCGCTGCCCCTGGGCATCCTGCTGGCGCTCGGCCGCACTTCGCCGCTGCCGGTGTTGCGGATCGCCTGCGGCGCCTATGTCGAACTGATCCGCGCCCTGCCGCTGATTCCCGTGCTGTTCATGGCCGCTTTCCTGTTCCCGCTTCTGCTACCGCGGGATTTTGGCGGCGACGTGCTGCTGCGGGTGCTCCTGGCCCTCGTCCTGTTCGCCTCGGCTTACCTGGCGGAAGTGGTGCGCGGCGGCCTGCAGTCCGTGCCGGCGGCGCAGTACGAAACCGCCCGCGCCCTGGGGCTCGGCTACTGGCAGATCCATCGCTACGTAGTGCTGCCCCAGGCGCTGCGCGCGGCGCTGCCGGCGCTGACCAACAGCTTCGTCGCCCTGTTCAAGGACGTGTCGCTGGTCACCGTCGTCAGCCTCTACGAACTCACCGGCTCCCTCACCCTGGCCCTGGCGGGGGACGCCGACTGGCGCCCCTATTTCCTCGAAGGCTATCTCTTCATCGGCCTGATCTACTGGACCGGCTGTTTCGCCCTGTCGCGCTGGAGTGGCACTCTGGAACAGCGCTAGGATCGAACCGGGGGGCGGCGCGGCATGGCCGGCCCCCGCCGCTTTCGACCCCAACCCCCCAAAGGAGACAAAACGATGAACACCGAAGAACTGCGCGCCATCCAGGCGCCCCTGAAAGACCGCTATCGCGAAGCGCCGGAGGCGGCACTCATTACCCTGCGCGCCCAGGGCAAGGCGGGAGAGGGTGTGAGCTGCCGCGTTGAGACCGGCAAGGACCTGGTGGAGGCCGGACTGCACCCGGCCACCGGCGGCAGCGGGCTTCAGGCCTGCTCCGGCGACATGCTCCTGGAGGCGCTGGTTGCCTGCGCCGGGGTGACGCTCAAGGCCGTCGCCACGGCCCTCAGCATCGAATTGCGGGACGCGTCCCTCGTCGCCGAAGGCGATCTCGATTTTCGCGGCACCCTCGGCGTGTCGAAGGAGGCCCCCGTCGGCTTCCAGAACATCCGTCTGCAATTTACGCTGGACACGGATGCGTCGGAAGAACAACTCGCCACGCTGCTGCGGCTGACCGAGCGCTACTGCGTCGTCTATCAGACGCTGGCCCATCCGCCACAACTGGCGGTCAGCCGCAAACCGGCCAGCGCCTGAGCGGGATTGTGCCCGACGCTTCCGCTCAGAACTTCTCCACCCAGGGGCGGAGGTCCACCTCCATCGACCACGCGCCGCGCGGCTGGCGGTGCAACTGGTAGTAGGTCTCGGCGATGGCGTCGGGGTCGAGCATGGTGTCGCCAGCGTCCTCGGCCTCCGGCCCGGAACGGGCGCGGATGCGGCCGTCGATCACCACGTGGGCGACGTGGATGCCTCGCGGCTGCAGTTCCCGCGCCATGCTCTGGGCCAGCGCCCGCAGGCCGAACTTGCCC
>JBAWHH010000370.1:0-7100 GCA_049593715.1 Rhodocyclaceae bacterium | reverse complement strand
GCGAATGCCCGTCGCGTCCTCCACCGCGGCGGCGAAAGCGGGCAGGACACCGGAAAGCGGGCCTTCGCTCGCCTCCTTGGCGCCGAACGGCCCGTTCGGATCGAGGCGTTCCACGATGTGCACGTCGATCTCCGGCGAATCCAGGCTGGTGAGCACGCGATACTCCAGCAAGTTGGCGGCGTGGTGGCGGCCGTTCTGGTAGTCCGTCTCTTCGCTCATGGCCTGCCCCATGCCCATCCACACGGCGCCCTGGACCTGGCCTTCGACGGACATGGGGTTGATGGCGAAGCCGCAGTCCACCGCCGCCCAGACCTTTTCCACCGTAACCTTGCCCAGGTCCATGTCCACGCTCACTTCGACGGCCTGCGCCGCATAGGAGAAACCCATGGTGGAGCCGACGGCGCCGCCGCGCTGTTTGCCGCCCTGGAACTCCGGCGGACAGGTGAATGTGCCTTTGGCGGTGATCGTGCCGGTGCCCACCAGGGCTTCTTCCGCCGCTGCGGCGAAGGAGACTTGCCGCGCCGGGTCGGCCGCGACGATGGCCACTTCCCCCAGCCATTCGACTTCGGCTTCATTCACCTGGAGCCGCCGCGCCGCCGCGGCCACCAGGATGCGCTTGAGGTTCTCCGCCGCGTCTGCCGCGGCGTTGCCGACCATGAAGGTGACGCGGGAGGAGTAGGAACCGTTGTCCTTGGGCGTGATGGCGGAGTCGTTGGCGATGAGGCGGATGCGGGCGTAGTCGATGCCCAGCACTTCCGCCACCACCTGGGTGATGATGGTGGAGGAACCCTGGCCGATGTCCGACGCGCCGGTGAGGATGGTCACGCTGGCGTCGAAATCCAGCTTGAGCAGGATCACCGCATGGGGCTCGCCGGACCAATGCACCGGCTTGGCCGAGCCGCTGACGAAATGGGAACACGCCGTGCCGATGCCGCGCCGGATGGGACCGCCCTCCTCCGCTGTGCCTTGGCTGCGCCGCTCATGCCAGCCGCTGGCCCGCTCCACCCAGTCGATACATTCTGGCAGGCCGTAGCTCATCACTTTGAGGCCGTTGATGGTCTGGGTCGGCGCCTGCAGCAGGTTGCGGCGGCGCACTTCCAGGGGATCGAGCCCCAGTTCCGCCGCCATGGTGTCCAGCAGCGATTCGAAGGCGAAGCGGGCATTGACTGTGCCGTGGCCGCGCATGGCGCCGCAGGCCGGGGTGTTGGAATAGACGCGGTAGCCGTCGTATTTCACCGCCGGGATGTCGTAGAGCCCGTTGAGCAGCGCACCGGCGTAGAGGATCGTCACCAGGCCATACCCCCCGTAGGCGCCGCCGCGCTGCACCACTTCCGCTTCGCAGGCCGTGATCCGTCCGTCGCGGGTGAGCCCCAGCTTGATGCGGGTGTGGCTTTCCGGGCGGCCGCGGTGCATGAGGAAGGTCTCTTCCCGCGTCTGCAGCAGGCGCACCGTGCCCCGCGCCGCCCGCGCCAGCAGGGCGCAGATGACTTCGAAGTTGAGCACTTCGGTGCGGTGGCCGAAACCGCCGCCGACGAAAGGCTTGATGACGCGGATATGGGCCGCGTCCATGCACAGGCAGCGGGCCAGGGTGAGATGCACGTAATAGGGCACCTGGCTCACCGACCACAGCGTGAGATGGCCCCGCTCCGCATCCCACGCCGCGAGGGCGGCATTCGGCTCCATCATGGCGTGATGGACTTCGGCGCACTCGTAGTTTTCTTCGCGGATCAGATCCGCGGCGGCGAAGCCGGCGGCCACGTCGCCAAACTCGTTGTGGACTTCGCGTTCGATGTTGCCCGGCTTGTTGTCGTGCAGCAGCACCGCATCGGGTTTGCGTGCATCGGCGGCGGTGAAATAGGCGGGCAGTTCGTGGACCTTGAGGCGGATCAGCGCCAGGGCCGCGTCGGCAGTCGCTTCGTCGATGGCAGCCACCGCGGCGATGGGGTCGCCGTAGTAGCGCACGCGCTCCCGCGCCAGGGGGAATTCGTTCTGGGCAATGGGGATCACGCCGTAGGGCATATCGCAGGCATCGCCGGTGATGACGGCCCGCACCCCGGGCAGCGCGCGGGCTTCGCTCACGTCCACTTCCAGCAGTTCCGCGTGGGCGTAGGGGCTGCGCAGAATCTTGCCCACCAGGGCGCCGTTGGCCGGCAGGTCGGCGGTGTAGCGGGCGGTGCCGGTCACCTTCTCCACCCCGTCTACGAAAGGCAGCCGCGTGCCGACTTTGCGCGGGGCGGCGGCGGGCACTATCAGCTTGCCGGCCTCACGCTCCGGCGCGTTCATGCCGCCACCTCCTCGGGCCGGGCGGCGGCCTCGACGGCGTCGAGGATCTTCACGTAGCCGGTGCAGCGGCAGAGGTTGCCCGATAGCGCTTCGCGCACCGTCTGGCGGTCCGGGTTCGGATTGCGGCGCAGCAGCGCTTCGGCGGCCATGATCATCCCCGGCGTGCAGAAGCCGCACTGGGTGCCCAGGTGCTCGTGGAAAGCCCGCTGCAAGCGCGAGATCTGCCCTTCCGTCGCCAGACCCTCGATGGTTTCGACCTGCCGCCCGGCGACGCTGTGGGCCAGCGTGCTGCAGGCCAGTCGCGGCACGTTATCCACCAGCACGGTGCAGGCGCCGCATTCGCCGCCGTCGCAGCCCTGCTTGGTGCCGGTGAGGCCCAGCGTGTCGCGCAGATAGTCGATGAGCAGCGCGTTCTCCGCCACGGCGTCTTCCCGCGGCCGGCCATTGACCGAAATTCGCAGCATGGATTTCACGGCATCTCCTCTTGTGGGGCGGAAGACCTGGGTGGATGCGACTTCCACGCGGATAACAGTTCGCAACAAATGGTTTGATATCCAACGTATTGTAGCGGCATTGGCGGGACGTGGAAACAACTCGATCGGTCCATGCCGTCGGGCGCTCAGGCTGATGGAAGGCGAAAAAAAGGGGCGCAATGCGCCCCGCAAGAGGAGGAACGCTATCGCTCAGAATGGGATGATGAGCTTGACCCAGAGGTTGTCCCCCTCCGGCCGGTTGCGGACCGAGGTTTCGTGCTGGTACGCCGCCACGACCTTGAGCTTTTCCCCTTCCCACATGACACCGGGGCCGATGGCAAAGGCGCGGCCGCGGTTGCCGACCGATACCCCATTGGCCTTGTCGTCCGTGGTCTGGTGGTAGTAGTAGCCGTTGGCAGATAGCGACCATTTGCCGAATTTCCACCCCACGGCATAGTCGGTGTGGAATTCCTGGCCGCTCTTGACGCCGGTATCTCTGTTCTTGAAGTTGTAGGCGTACATGAACTTTGCCGAGGCTTCGAAGCCGGAGTCCGCCAGGTAGCTGATGGCGTACAGCGGCTCGATGGTCCAGTAATTGCGGCCTGGGTTGGCGAGGCGGTTCTTGTCGTAGGAGCCGGTCGGCGCGATGAAATCCAGCCCGAACGCGGAATGGAAGTTCTTCGAGTGCCAGGCGAGGATGAACGGATCGAACGTGATGTCGCCGAGACCGGATCGGGAACTCGACATGCCCGCCGCCTTGACGTCGATGTCCAGCAGCGGCACAAGCAGATGCATGCCGTAGTTGGCGCCGAGGATGGTGGTCGGCGTCATGTAGAGGAAACGCAGGGTGTCGGCCTTCACTTTCAGGTCGAAATTGGGCACCGCACTGTTGCCGTTGGCGTCGTTGAGGCGGTCGGCGTGGTAGTAGAGCGTGTAGTTGAGCAGGTAAAAACCCGGCGGCGGAACGGCGCCGGCATAGAAGTTCTCCGCCCCGTTCGGATAATGCCCGCCGCCGCCTTCCGTCGCGCACGCCGGGCTGATCCCGCATAAAGCCGCCATCGCGGCGACGGCGCCCGCAAACGCGGCGCGCCGCGCCCGTCGAGCCTTGGCTGTCTCTCTGTTCTCCATCTGATCTCCTCCCCTGTTTGTGGATAGTTTTGTCTTGAGCCTTGAGCCTTGAGCCTTGTGTCTTGTGTCTCGAAATGACTCCGGTGCGATACCACCATCAGAATGGAAACTGCCGCTGCCCCATCTGGACGGTGATCCACTTCACCTCGGTCATCTCGTCCATGGAGTAGTGGCCGCCTTCACGGCCGAAGCCGCTGTCCTTGACGCCGCCGAAAGGCACGTGAGGCTCGTCGAGGATGGTGCAGTCATTGACGTGCACCATGCCGCTTTCCAGCCGCAGCGAGAGATCGAAAGCTTTCTGCAGATCGTTGGTGATGAGTGCGGCAGAAAGGCCGTAGCAGGAGTCGTTGGCCACCCGCAGGGCGTCTTCGCTGTCTTTGGCGCGGATCACCGACACGGCGGGGCCGAAGCTCTCTTCGCGGAACACCACCATGTCGGGCGTAACGCCGGCGAGGATGGTCGGCTGATAAAACGCGCCTTCGCCCCGCCCGCCCAGCAGCAGCCTGGCGCCTTTGGCGAGGGCGTCCTGGACGTGGTGGTCAAGCACGGCGCACTGCTTGCGGTCGATGAGCGGCCCGATGACCGTGTGCGGATCGTGGGGGTCGCCCATCTGGTACGTGGCGACCTTGGCCGCGAGCTTTTCGCAAAAGGCCTCGAACACCGGCGCTTCCACGATGAGGCGGGAATTGACCATGCACACCTGGCCCTGGTGGAGGAAGATGCCGAAGGCCGCTGCCCGCACGGCGTAGTCCAGGTCGGCGTCTTTCAACACGATGAGCGGGCTCTTGCCGCCCAGCTCCAGGGTGATCCGCTTGAGGTGCTTGCCGGCCTCGGAGGCGAGCTGTTTGCCCAATTCGGTGGAGCCGGTGAAAGTGATCATGCGGATGCGTGGATCGGTGATGAAGCGGTTGCCCAGCACCGCGCCCTGCACCGGCACCACGTTGAGCACCCCTTTCGGCAACCCGGCCTCTTCGAAGATCTCCGCGATCTTCAAGCCCGTCACCGGGGTGTAGCTGGCCGGCTTGAGGATGAAGGTATTGCCCGCCGCCAGGGCCAGCGCTACTTTCTTGATTGCCAGCAGGAAAGGGAAGTTGAAGGGGGCGATGCCGGCGATGACGCCCAGGGGCCGCCGCACCGTCATCGAAAACACGCCGGGGCTGTCCGAGGGCATGGTCTCGCCGTTGATGCGCCGGCACTCGCCCGCGATGCTGCGCAGGGCAGTGACGACGAAGGACGCCTCGAACATGGCTTTGCCAAAGGCGGATCCGGCCTCGTCGATCAGCACGTCGGCCACGTCTTTGAGCCGACGCTCCAGCACGTCCGCCGCTCGCAGCAGGATGGCTTCGCGCCGGCTCGCCAGGGTGTTGCCCCAGGCCTCCCGCGCCCGGTAGGCAGCGTCGATGGTCCGCTCCAGATCTTCGCCGGAGGCCTGATGCACCCGGGCGAAGACCTCGCCCGTGGCCGGATTGATGTCGTCCAGCACCGTGCCGGTGGAAGAGACCACCCACTCGCCGTCGATGAAAAGTCTGTACTCGTTCACTTCGGCTCCTTAAAGACTGATGCCGCATCGCCCGGGGGCGATGATGTTGTTCGGATCAAGGGCGCGCTTCAACTTGCGTTCCACCTCGCGCTTGACCGGCCCGTAGGTCGCCGCCACTTTCTCGGCGAACGCCGTATTGGCCCGATACATGCCGTAGCCTTCCTTGGCGAAGGTGTGCAGCAGCTCGTCGTAGCAGGCGTAGGCTTTGTCCCGCTCGTCTTCGTCGCTGCGGTCGTAGACCAGATCGATGATGTGGTGCATGTCGCGCCAGCCGACGATGAATTCGCCGACGTAATCGAAGCCGTACTTCGCCAGGATCGTCTTCGCCATGCGCATCTGCTTGAGCGTTTCCGACCCTTTCGCCTGGGATACGGGCGCGAACCAGATTGAGCCGCCGCCCCCACGCCAGTTGTAGAGGCCGAATTCGCCGAGGTTGGGCTTGCCTTTCATCAGGTCGAAGCGGTATTCCATCGCCTTGCTGCGGCGGGACTGCTCCTGGGTGATGATCTTCCCGCCGGTGGCCGCCGCCACGCTCTCGATGATCTTCCAGTTCGCATCGTTGGTTTCCTTGGTGCCGTACAGGCCGGCATAGACGTTCCAGGCGCCGATGTGGTGGTCGGCCTGGATCTTCTTCACCGCCTCGTCGCTGATGGCGCCCGGACCCTTCACGTAGTCGGCGCGCTTGACGGGCGTACACGGGGCCTCCCACAGCGTGTGGGCGATCACCACAGCGTTGGGGATCACCATGGCGATGCGCAGCGGGCGCAATGCCTCGACTATCTTGGTGATGTCGGCCTCGTCCGGATACTGGATGCAGAAAGGGCGGAAATCCGGCGGCGCCGGCATCAGCCACATGCCCATCTTGGTGACGATGCCGAAGTTGGACTGGGTGAAGATGCCGTCCAGCGTGGGGCCGTAGCCCCATTTGAAGACTTGCCAGGTGTTGGAGTTGGGCATCGAACCCATGCCCGTGCGCAGGATTTCGCCGTTGGGCAGCACCACTTCCATGCCGCAGGAAAACAGGAAATGCTCGCCATAGGGCGTGTAGCCCACGCCCCGATCCACCATGTTGCCCAGGGGCCCCGCAATGGCCGAGGGCGCCGGGCAGGAGAACCACAGCGGCAGCTTCTTCTCCTGCAGGTAGTCGTAAAGCTGCTGGTAGGTGACCCCCGGTTCCACCAGCGCCGTGCAAAGGTCCGCGTCCACGTCCAGGATGCGGTTCATGCGCTTCAAGTCCATCACCACCTGCCCGCGCTGCACCGGCGCCGCCGATCCATAGCCCAGGTTCTTGCCGGTAGAAATCGGATAAACCGGCACCCGGTATTTGTTGAACAGCGCCAGGCACTTCTGGATGTCCTCCACGCTGCCGGGCGTGATCGCTGCCGACGGCGCATGCTCCGGGTCCGGCACCGGCATCATGATCTTGTTGTAGGGCACCAGCGCCGCGCGCCGGTCCACCACGTTTTCCGCGCCCAGCACTGCCCGCAAGTCCTTCAACAGGTTGTCGAAATTTCCCGCGGTGACGCCCTTTGGTAAGGTCCTGTCATTTGCAGCCATCTTTCCTCCTCCCAAGAATCTCTTTTTTGGCCGTGGCCTTAGGTTTTGATCACGAACGAAATGAGGCTCGCATCCCTGACGGATGCGGACGCCGGGCTATCCGCGACGCATGGCGAATC
>JBAWHH010000369.1:0-4114 GCA_049593715.1 Rhodocyclaceae bacterium | reverse complement strand
GTGGTGGGGGTCATGATCACTTTCGCCGCCATCGCCGCGGCGGGCGACGTGAACGTCAATGCCATCGCCCCGGGCATCGCGGCGGCACTGCTGGCCACCGTGGCGGGCCTGGCGGTGGCGATTCCGGCACTGTTCGGCTACAACTACCTGGCCTCGCGGATCAAGAACATCAGCGCCGACATGCAGATCTTCGTCGACGAACTGGTGACCCGCATCGCCGAACAGTACGGCGCACGCTGAGGCAGGCCATGTCTGGCGACGTCAAGCAGGACAACCAGCCGTACGACGATATCAACATCACGCCGATGCTCGATCTCGCCTACGTGCTGCTGGTCACCTTCATCATCCTCACCACGGCGGCGGTGCAGGGCATCAAGGTGGCGCTGCCGCAAACGGCGGCCGCCAGCAACCTGGCAAAGCCGCAGACGCGCGCGATCACGGTGACGCGGGAGGGCAACATTTTCCTCGACGCCTATCCGGTGACCCTGGAGCAACTCGAACAGCGCATGGCCCAGTACAAAGCGGCGAATCCGGCGCTGCCGGTGGTGTTCAAGGGCGATGCCGAATCCCAGTACGAGAAGGTGATGCAGGTGTTCGAAACGCTCAAGCGGCTCGACATCACCGAAATCGGCCTGGCGACGAAGCGGGCGCAGTGAGGGCTGGGCGCCATGCAGGTACAGAACGAAACCAAGCCCTACGACACCATCAACGTGACGCCGATGCTGGACCTGGCCTACGTGCTGCTGGTGGTATTCATCATCATGACCACCGCCTCGGTGCAGGGTTTGTCCATTTCCATGCCCAAGCCCAGCAACAAGCCGAGCGACGAGCGCAAGCACGACATCAAGATCGTCCAGGTGACGCCGGACGGCCAGTTGCGCCTCAACGGCACGGCGGTTGCGCTCGGGGAACTGGAGTCGCTGCTGCAGGCGGCGCGGGCGCGCGACGCGGAAATGTCGGTCCTCATCAAGGGCGATCCGACGACTCAGTACCAGAAAGTCATGGCGGTGGTGGACCTGTGCAACAAGGTCCAGGTCAGCATGGGTCTGGTCACTTCGAAGATCGGGACCTGACATGTCCGGTCTTGCCGAAGAGGACGTCGACGAGTCGGCCGCGAGGGTCTGGGCAAAACGCGGACTGATGGCTGCCGCGGTGGCGGCGACGCTGGCGGGCGTGGTGTTCGTCGCCAAGCAACTGACCGCCCAGCCCGGTGCGCAGCAGAAGCAGATGGCGAAGATCCGCATTGTGCCCGACACGCCGCCGCCACCGCCGCCGAAAGAGGAACGGCGGCCGGAGCCGCCCAAGGAAGTCAAGGAAACGAAAGAGATCAAGGTCGAGCAGCCGAAGCCGGACCAGGCCCCGCCGACCGAGCAACTGAAGATGGAAGGGGACGCCAGTGCCGACGGCCTGGCCGGTGTGATCGGCGGCGCGGTCACCCAGGAGTACGCGGGCGGGCCCCTCGGTCGCGGCGGCGGCTGGTACGGCGGCGTGATCGAGCGCGAACTGCAGCGCGCTCTGGCGCGGGACGAGCGTCTCCGCGGCATGGAGTTTCGTGTCGTTCTGAAACTCTGGCTGGGCCCGGACGGGCAGCTTCAGCGCTTCGAGATCGCCCAGTCGTCGGGCGATGCCAAGACCGACGCGGCGATCCGCCAGGCGTTGGCGGAAATGCCGCCCTTGCGCGACCGTCCGCCGGAGGGCCTGCCACAACCGATCAGTCTGCGTATCACGTCGCGCTCCTGACGCGGGCGGTAGAAAAACTTTTGATTGTTTTCGGAACCGAGGTCATGAACAAAAAATTGAAACCGCTGGTACTGGCCCTCGCCCTGGCGTGCGCCAGCACCGCCGCCCTTGCCGACGAGCGCGAGGAACTGGAGAAGCTGCGCCACACTACGACGGCCCTCATCGACGCCCTGGTGAAGCAGGGCATCCTGACCAAGGACAAGGCCGATGAACTGGTCCGCAATGCCCAGCGGGCCGCCTCCTCGGCCGTTGCCGCGCAGAGCGGCGGCAGCAAAGTCGTCCGCGTGCCCTACGTGCCGCAGACGGTGCGCGACGAGATCAAGGAGGAATTGCGCCGCGAAGTGGTGGCCAAGGTCCAGGACGAAGGTTGGGCCAAGCCCGGCGAGGTTCCCGAGTGGGTGAAGCGCATGCGCTGGGAAGGCGACATCCGCGTGCGCTACCAGCACGACGGCTTGCCGTCGTCCAACTTTGACCCGCTGCTGCTGCAATTGTCTGATCCCAGTTTCGTCGGCGTGACCAACAGCCGGGAATCCACCAACCGGTTTCGGTTGCGCGCGCGGCTGGGGCTGGAAACCAACCTGAGCGAAGACGTCGATGCCGGCCTGCGGCTGGCGACCGGGAGTTTCACCAATCCGATTTCCACCACGCAGACGCTGGGCAACAACGGCAACCGATTTACCGTCGGTCTGGACCGCGCTTTCCTGCGTTACCGCACCGATACGCTGACCCTAGCTGGCGGCCGTTTCGAGAACCCGTTCTTCTCCACCGATCTGGTGTGGGACAGCAACCTGGCGTTCGACGGCGTGGCCGGCACCTGGCGGCCTCGCTTGGGCAGCGAAAGCCGTGGGTTGGTCACCCTGGGTGCGTTCCCGGTCGAAAACATCGCCCCGAACATCCAGTCCGAAGGCAAGAACAAGTGGCTGTACGGGGCGCAGATTGGCGGTGACTGGCTGGTGGCCCCCGCCACGCGGCTCAAGGTAGGCTTGGCCTACTACGATTTCGACGGCATCGAGGGCCGGGCCAATCCGCTCATCGGCAACACCAGTCTGAACAATGCCACTTCGCCCCAGTTCCGGCAGAAGGGCAATTCGGTGTTCGACCTGAACGGGGCGTCTTTCTGCACCAGCGTGAATTCGCCTTCGTGTGTGCTTGGGCTGATGTCGAGCTTCAAGGAGGTGAACCTCACCGCCGCCCTGGACCTCGCCCAACTCGACCCGGTGCATGTCGTACTCACGGGAGACTACGTCCAGAACCGGGGCTTCGACCGGGACGAAATCGCGCGGCGCATCGGCTCCCTCGACCCGAGCGCGATCCCCGATGGGAAGACCCGGGGCTATCAGGTGAAGCTCAGCGTGGGCTATCCGAAGGTCAGCCAGCGCGGGCAATGGGATGCCTATGCCGCCTACAAGCGCGTCGAACGCGATGCCGTGGTCGATGCCTTCACCGATGCGGACTTTCGCCTCGGCGGCACCGATGCCAAGGGCTACATCCTCGGCGGCAGCTACGGCCTGGACAAGAACGTCTGGCTCGGCGCGAAGTGGATCAGCGCCGATGCCATCGACGGCCCGCCGTTCTCGGCCGACGTTCTTCAGGTCGACCTCAACGCCCGGTTCTAGCCCACGCGTCATGGATATACGGTTGAAGTTGGTGGTCGCCGCCGCGGGGCTGGTGCTGCTGGTTCACGGCGGCACTGTCGCGGCGGCGCCGGAGAAGAAGGGCGGGCGGGAGCGCGAACTGGCGTACCGGCTGCAGCAGATGCAGCAGGAAAAGGGGAAGCTGGAACAAGAGAAGGCCGAACTCACCGCCAAAGTGGGGGAGTTGTCGGAACAGGCCAAACAATTCGCCGCCGTCGAGGCGCGGGCCAAGCGGGATCTGGCGGCGGCGCGCAAGGAAAGCGGGGATCTGTCGGGCAGGCTGAAAGCGGCCGAGGCCAGCGGCAGTGATCTGAGCGGCAAGCTCGACGCCACTTCGGCAAAGCTGGCCGAGCGGGAGCGGGAGAAGGCGACGCTGGAAGGGGTGGTCAAGGAGCAGCTCCAGACCATCGCCCGTCAGTCCCAGTCCCTCGAGGTGTGCAATGCGAAGAATGCCCGGCTGCAGGAATACGGCGGGGAACTGCTGAAGCAGCTCAAGAAGGAAGCGCTGGAGGGCGGCGACCCGCTCTTGGGTCTGGGCCGCATCGGCGCCTTCGACGCCTATCAGGAATACCAGGACAAGCTGGATGCGCAGCGCACGGACGCGCCGGCCGGCGCGCGGTAGTCCGACCAAGTTTGAGGTGACACTCATGAATCGCAGGTTGGCCATCACGGCAAGGATGTTTTTCGCCTTCGTGTTCATCGGGCTGGTCGTCGCCGGCAAATCCGTGGCGGCGGAAGGC
>JBAWHH010000368.1:0-2062 GCA_049593715.1 Rhodocyclaceae bacterium | reverse complement strand
CCTCACCCGCAGCCTGGCGGAACTGAGCGAAGTGGGGCAGAACACCTCCATCAACCGCATCAACGCCAAGCTGGCCTCTTTCAGCAACTGGAACGCCGCCTCCATCGAGCAGCGGCACGGGCTGCTGGTCGGCCTGGCCTTCGACGTGTGGAAGACGACGCGGGTGGATGTTTAGAACCTGTTTTCAGCCCGCCGAACACGATCAGGCGTTGGCCCGAGCGTACTGATGAAGATCGCGCCCCATCGGCGTCTTTCCCGCGAAAGCAGGAATCCATCGGCGCTACCGAGAGGCATCGGCCAATAGGTTCCCGCCGGCGCGGGAACGACGGCACCTGCCCGTAGGGAGTCATCTCCGATCTGCTTCGCCGGCTCTTCGCCGGAGTCTGATAAGCGCTTCTGACCGAGTGCGCCGAAAACTCCGGCGGCGGACTCACTCCGCCAGCCGCAATCCCACCGGCAGTTCTTCGCCGAACAGGTAGTTCTGGTCCGCTGCCGAAATCGGACAGAACTCCTTCACCACCCTCACCTGCTCTTCCTTGGCGCCGGAGCGCTTGAGTTTTTCCGCCACCCGGGCGCGCAGTTCGTCGTTCACGTCCAGGATGCGGTCGTTGATGCGGCGGCAGCCGGCGGAAAAGACCGGCATTAGCGGCAGGAGGTTGAGCTTTTTCCAGTCCAGCCCTTCCACCTCGGCGAAACAGCCTTCCACCGAAGACGCGGGAATCACGGTATCCGAGGCGGTGTACAGCGGCACCCGGCTCAGCAGGCGCGACAAGGCCCAGAACACCTGGGGCTGATTGACGGCCTTGCCTTTGAGCACGAGGTGGAACAGCACCTCGATCAGTTCGTGCTTGTGGTCCGCGGAGATACGTTCCAGCGTGCCCAGCAGGCGCGTTCCTTCGGCGAATTCGGCCGGCGCTTTTTTCAGTTGGGGGAAAGCGTCCTGGAACAGCCGTTCCTGCTGCTCGGCGGGCAGGCCACCGACGGTGCGGCGCCACATCATCCACCAGTTGGACTGGGCGCTTTTTTCTTTCTTGTGGGCCACGCCCAGTTCAAAACACTCCCATAACTGCATCATGCGCCAGGGGTCGAGTTCCGAGCCGTAACCCGGCCGCAGTACGAAGCCGGCCAGATACAGCCAGGTGTTCTCGTGGGCCAGGGAACGGTTGCGGCGGGTGATGCCCGGATACACCGTCGGCCACAGGGCGCGCAGCAGCGGTAGGCTCCAGCGACCGCGCTCCTGGCTGAAGATGCGCTCCAGGTCCTTCACCAGTTGCTTGGCGTTGTCTTTGTCGTCGAGGGACTGCTTCTTGCCATAGAACAGGGCGATGCGCTCTGTAGCGGCTTTCAGCACCTGGGGCGAGACTCCGGTGTCCTCGCGCTTGGCGGCGCTGCCGGTGGCCGTGCCGGAGAAAGGCTTCCGCAGGTTGAAGTCCAGCCGCCAGCGCTTTTCCCGTTCCGCATTCACCAGGGCCAGTTGCAGCACGCCCAGTTCGGTCAGTTCCGCTTCCAGTTGCACGGTGAGGCTCTGCTCGGCGGCTTTGCGCGGATTGAAAGTGTCGTCGTCCAGGGCCAGGGCGGTGTGCAGCGGCGGCAGCGGGTGGAAACCGGCGTCGCCCAGGGGCACCACGTCGCCGGGCTGGTCGTCCTTGCGCCGGTTGGAGGTGTAGGCGATGAAGCGCACTGGCCGGTTCACCAGCAGGGTGAATTCCGGCTTGGCCAGGGTGATGCGGCCGCCTTCCTCGAAACCCTGGGGCAGGACGCAGACGAGTTCCGGCGCTTTGCCGGCCTCGTCCTGATGCAGTTCGAGATACACGCTGCGGGCGTAACCGCCGCGGATGCGCTCCCGGGCGGAGGACAGCACGGCGCCGAAATGGGCCGCCCCCAGGGCGATGCCCAGGCTCATGTCCTCCAGCGACAGTTGCACCGGCCGCCGGCCCTGCCAACTTTCGATCAGGGCGACCAGGCGGTCCTGCAGGAAACACGGCTGCAGCGTTCCGCCGGCGAACAGCACCGCATCCACCTCAAAGCCGCTGACGAAAGCGGCCAGATGGCGGCTGACGGC
>JBAWHH010000367.1:0-2401 GCA_049593715.1 Rhodocyclaceae bacterium | reverse complement strand
CCTTGGCCGCTCGGCGCTGGTGGAACGCGCAGCGCTGGTGGCCGAGGACAACGCTGACGCTTGTCGCCAACTGGCCTTGCTGGCTTCCGGCAGCCTGCCTGCCGGTGCTGCCCGCGCCCGCGCGCCGGGCGGTGGCCCGCCGGAAATCGTGTTTCTGTTCACCGGCCAGGGGGCGCAGTACCTGGGCATGGCCCGCGGGCTTTACGAAAGTGAGCCGGTTTTCCGCGCCGCGATGGACGAATGCGCCCGCGGCCTCGAAGCGGAGCTTCCCCTGCCGTTGCTGTCCGTGGTCTTCGGCGAGGACGCGGAAGTGCTGGATGACACCGCCTTCACCCAGCCTGCGCTGTTCTCCGTGGAGTACGCCCTGGCCGTGCTGTGGCGCCACTGGGGCGTTGAGCCCACCGCGGTGATGGGCCACAGCGTGGGCGAGTACGTGGCGGCGTGCCTGGCCGGGGTGTTCACACTCCCGGATGCGCTACGTCTCATCGCCGCCCGCGGCCGTCTGATGAGCCGCCTGCCGCGGGATGGTGGCATGGCAGCGGTGTTTGCCGACGAGGCCCGCGTGCGCGAGGCGCTGGCCGGCCACGAAGACTGGGTGTCGGTGGCTGCCACCAACGGCCCGACCAACACCGTCATTGCGGGGCGGCTGGATGCGCTGGAAGCCGTGCTTGCCCGTCTGGCCTCCGCCGGGGTGGAAGGGCAGCGGCTGAAGGTGTCCCACGCTTTCCATTCGCCCCTGATGGTGCCGATGCTGGACGAGTTTGAGCGCCTGGTGGCCGCCACGCCGATGGCGCGGCCGCGCATCGGCGTGGTCTCCAACGTCACCGGCAGGTTGGCCGACGACGCTTTGTGCCAACCGGGCTACTGGCGCCGCCACGTCAGGGAGGCGGTGCGCTTCGCCGAGTCGCTGGTCACACTGCAGGACGACGGCTACCGCGTGTTCCTGGAGATCGGTCCGGCGCCGACGCTGATCGGCATGGCCCAGCGCGGTTCGGCGCGGGAAGGAAGCCACTGGATCTGTTCCCTGCGCAAAGGCCGGGACGACCGCGTCGCCATGCTCGAAGCGTTGGCGCAATTGCAGGTGCGCGGCCAGGCCGTGAATTGGCTGGCCGTGCTGGGCGAGGGCGCCCGGCAGCGGCGCGTCGTGTTGCCCACCTACCCGTTCCAGCGCGAGCACTACTGGCACGACCTGGGTGGGGCGCGCAGCCGCAGCAGGCTGGTGCGCACCGCCGCTGGTCATCCCCTGCTCGGCGGCGTGCTGCCCAGTGCGCTGCCGATCTTCGAAGGCGAAATCGCCGCGGCAGGCACCCCCTGGCTGCGCGACCACCGCATTTTCGATTTCACGCTTTTCCCGGGCACCGGCTTCCTCGAACTGGCCCTGGCCGCCGGCCGCGAGGCCTTGGGAACGCCCGACGTCGAGGTGCGCAGCCTGCAACTGCGCGAGGCCATGGCCCTGCCCGACGACACTCCCCTGCAGACGCAGGTGATTGTCACGCCACTGCCCGATGGCGGCCGGCAAGTGCAAGTGTTCAGCCGGCCGGCGGGGGAAGACCAGTCCGTCTGGCGCCTGCATGCCCAGTGCACCATTACCGCCACAGCGGCTGGCGCGGCGGGCGAAGTGTTCGTGCCGCTGTCCGACGATGCCAGTGAAGCCCTGGATGTCGACGCCTACTACGAGCGCCTGGCGCAGCAGGGGGCTCAGTATGGCCCCGCTTTCCGCGGACTGACACAGATCCGCCGCGGTGTCGGCACCGAAGCCGGCCGGGTGCGCGGCCGTATCGATCTGCCGGCGTCGGTGGGTGCTTCGGCGGCCGGTCTGCTGCTTCACCCCGCCTTGCTGGATGCGTGTTTCCAACTCGTCGGCGCCGGCCTGGTCTGGGAAGGCGGCCAGGGCGACGACCTTTGCGTTCCTGTGGGCCTGGCGCGGTACCGCCTGTGGCAGTCCGGCGCCACGAGTGCCTGGTGCGATGCGCAGGTCAGCGCCGATGCCGAGGAGCCGGGGCTGTTCCGTGCCGACCTGCAACTGCGCGCGGATGACGGCGCCCTGGTGGCCGAATTGCGCGGGCTGGAACTGCGCCGTACTACCCGTGCCGCGCTGGAGCGGGTGAT
This sequence comes from Rhodocyclaceae bacterium, assembly GCA_049593715.1. Lineage (GTDB taxonomy): Bacteria > Pseudomonadota > Gammaproteobacteria > Burkholderiales > Rhodocyclaceae > JBAWHH01. Next base: position 292 of record JBAWHH010000367.1, on the reverse strand, counting down.
CGGCGGCGGCGCGAATACGGATTGGCTGTTCGAGACCACTTGGCCGGTGCAGCCGCTGGCCGGCGCGACCCCGGCTCAGGCCGTTGGCGCCTGGGTGGTGATGGGAGACGAGGGGCCGCTGCGCACCGCCCTTGCCGAACGACTGGGAGACGCCGGCAGGAGTGTGCTGACGCTGCGCCCCGGCGCGGCATGGCGGCTTAATGGCGATGACGCCACCGTGGCCGAGGCCGACAAGGCCTCCTGGCAGATGGCGCTGGCGGCCGCTTCCGCCCGCGGGAACGGTGCCCTGGCC
>JBAWHH010000366.1:0-4584 GCA_049593715.1 Rhodocyclaceae bacterium | reverse complement strand
GCCCAGCATGACTCTGTGGGTGGGATCCTGGGGCTCATTGGCCATCGCCTCGCGCAGGTAGCCGATCGCTTCTTCGAGCTTGCGTCCCCACATCAAGGCAACACCCAGTTTGTTGCGCGTCAGGCGGCTGTCGGGGAAGTCGGCGAGAACCTCCCGCAGCATGCGCTCGGCAGCGGCGGCATCGCCCACTTCGCCGAGAGACATGGCGAGATTGATGCGCGCTTCGAGATGCTTGGGGTTCTGCACGATGGCGCGCTCGAAGCAGCCGACACCGTCGCGCTTGCGCCCTGCGGCGCACAGTTCCAGGCCCAGGTTGGCCCAGGCATCGGGATAGACCGGCTGGTAATGGACGGCGGCGGCGAAAGCATCGAGCGCGCCGGGCTGACCGTTTTCCACCAGCAGGCAGCCCAGCACGTATTGCAGTCGCGGCTGATCCGGATTGTTCTGGAGGGAAAGCCGGTAATGCGCGATCGCCTCGTCGCCGCGGCCTTCCAGAAGCAGGGACGCGGCCAGGGCGCTCTGGGCTTCCGGCAGATCGGGGGCGGCGGCGGCGGCCTGACGGTAGAGCCGGCTGGCCTTGCTCGCCTGGCCCCGTTCCCGCAGGGCGTTGGCGAGATTGACCTGGGCTTCGGGAAAGCCGGGCCGCTGGCGCAGGGCCAGTTCGTAGCAGGAGATCGCCTCATCCAGCCGGCCCTGGGCCTTGAGGACGATGCCGAGGCTGACCCGGGCCTCGGCCAGATCGGGACGCAGGGCGATGGCCCGGCGATAGCTGGCCTCGGCTTCGGCGAGACGGCCCTGCCCTTTGCGTAGCCTGCCAAGAAGGAAATGGACCATCGGGTCGCCGTCGTCGAGCGCAGCAGCGCGTGCGGCATAGACGGCGCCGCGATCGAATTCCCCCAGGTGAAGCGCCAGTTGCGTCAGGGCAATGAGGGCACGAACGTGGTGGGGATCGAATTCGAGCAGGGCTTCGAGCTCCTGGCGGCCAAGGGCGAATTGGCCCGACTCTATGCGGCGGATCGCAACATGGAATGCGGCATCGGCGTCCAGCGGCGCAATGGTCATGTCAGTCATTGGCGAACCCTCTGCGACTGCCACGGGGGCGCTGCGGAGAGCCGCCCGGTCGGCATGGGAATGTGGGCAAAAGTGTGGCAGGCGATGATGACCTTCACGTGACAGCACATTGCTTGGGCCCGCGCCGCCGCGGGGCTGGTCCAAATGGGCCATGCCGCCGGCCCATGAGGTGCAATGGCTACGCGCTACCCTTTGCGGCGGACCGGGCTTCCCGGCCAGGCCCATGACCCTTTTTTCTGGAGTTAGACGATGACTCGCATCAATTCCGCCGCGTTGCGGTTCAGCATTGCCGGGGCTGCAATTTCGATGGCGTTACTGCCGGGCCCGGCCACCGCCGGTGACTGGTACGTCTGCGCCAACATGGGCGACGCCGGCCAATGCAGCCACACCGACCTACAGACAGCCGTCGATTACGCAGACGCCGGGGATGTAATCCACGTCGGGCCGGGCGAGTTCCCCGGCCCCGTGGCGGTACGGGACAAGTCGCTGACGATCGTCGGCGCGGGGGAATCCCGCAGCAGGATTCTGCTCGACCGCATGGGCCCCGCCATCGTGTGCAGCAACGCCTCTTCGGATCCCGAGACGGTGGCACTGAATGTCAGCGGCCTGAGTGCGGCGTTCACTGCGAGCAACGGGCAACCGGCGGCGCGAGTAAAGAACGAGGGCTGCAAGGTGAATGGCCGCAAGGGTTGACCGGAATCGATTTCAGTCGGCGGGCTTGTCGGCGATGACGTTGAGGCCGACGGGTACGCCGCGGAACTCCAAAGCCGAGGTGTCCACGAGCAGGTCGTCGCCCGCCAGCGGACCGAACGACTCGACCCGCCGGACATTGACGTAGCCAGCGGCGATGAGGTAGCTCGCCAGGAACTCTTCGTTCAGCCCCACCCGGTGCCAATCCCGCGGTTGGACATGGCCACCGAACATTATCCGCATGACCTGAAAGCGGTCTTTGGCGGAGAGCCGTTCGCGGTCGAGGAAAAGCCGGGCCAGGCTGTCCAGGTCGGGAACGCTGATGCAGACGCGCCCTCCGGGCTCCAGCACCCGGCTCCATTCCCTCAGCGCAGCGTCGAGTTCGATCCTGTGGTCGAGACGCTGGACTACCTGGCAGGCGAGAATTTCGCTGAACGATTCGTCGGCGAAACGGGAAAGATCCGTCAGTTCGCCGATCTGCTGAACCTGCCCGCCGGGGCGGGGGCCACAGATTTCCCAACCGTCACGGAGGATTTCACCGCCGATCTGCAATCGCTTTTTCTTCATGAACGTTCTACGCGGAGTGCTGCACCATAGTTTCGGGAGCGCAAAACATAAGCCGCGCCGATTACAGCCGCGTGATGCGTGGGGCGAACGCAACATCCGAGGACGCCTGCCGCGCCGGCACCAGGGGCTTTAACGGGGCGGTCAAATCAGCATGAAAAAATTATTCTCAACAATTTTCCTGAACGGCTCCCACCTTGTATTTCTCCGAGAAAGAACTTCGGACTTCGATCGCCCAGGCACGCTTTTCCGAACTGGCGGAGGCCATGCTCCAGTGCCCCGGGGTCTGCCTCGGCCGCAGTTTTGGCAGGGAATGCTTGAAGTTCGGCAGACGTGCGTTCGTCGTACTCGACGTTTCGGAACTGGCCTTCCTGACGGGGCCGGCTTCGCCGGTGTTGCTGGACAAGCTGCCACTGGCGCGTCCATGGAATCCCCGCAACGGCCGGCGACCGAAAGACTCCTGGGTCGCCTCCCTGCCTCAGGACGTGGAATCGCTAGGGATGCTGACGTTGGCCGCCTACGAGTGGGTGTGCGGCCGGGGCAGCGGAAAGGGCGGCCCGGACTGAACGCGCCCCTGCGCTCGGGACTGCCCGCGGCAGGCTAGCGCAGGATACCCAGGGCGATGGCCTGCGCCACGGCGTGGCTGCGGGAGCGTGCGCCCAGCTTTCGGAAAATGCGCTTGATGTGATTGCGCACAGTGAATGGGCTCAGCCCGAGCCCGACAGCGATGTCCGCCGTAGTAAGACCGTCCTTGACCCGGGTGATGATTTCCAGCTCGCGGGCGGTCAGGACGCTCGCGCCGCGGGCGCCGAAACGCTGGCGCCCTTCCTCGGCGTGGACGGAGCAGTAGGTGGAGTAGATGCAGGGCATGAGCAGGTCGAGAATGTGCGACGTACGCGCAGGATCTTCGACCGTTGTACGGCCAAAGCAGAAGTAACCCCCGTGATAGAACTCGTCGCCCGCTACGCCGTGGGCGATCAGGTTGCGCAATTCGAGATCCTTGAGCTGGGCCGCCAACTCGGGCGTGAGATCCTGCCCAACCAGCAACTGCGGCCGGTTGTACTCGAACCATTCCCTAAGCAACTGCTGCATGAGGGCTTCCGGACTGCCGCAGGCTTGCTCGAACTGCCCTTTCTGGAAGTACCGGCTGCTCGAATACCAGCGCATCTCGGTTGGCCGGCTGGGGCCCTTGGCTAACATGCAGATCAGGATTTCGTGGGGAATGACCGATTGCAAGGCGCCCTGGGTCCACAGAAAAAAGCCGGTCGACGTGTGCACATGCAGCGACGCCTCCATGACGAAGAGGAGACGCTCGATGTCTGCCTCTTCGAGCCTGTAGGGCATCTCCATCACGGCACCCGCGTGATGGCGCGGGCCGCCTGGGCCGAGGGATACAGTTCCTTCGAGGCCCGGTGGAATGGCGCATGCGCCTTGACGCACGTCGAGCGCTTACACGTGAGCAATACTGCCGAGTTGACCAGGCCACGTCGGATCATGCTTTCCCCTTCACTCCGCCGCGCACTATCTCGGCCGCCGTTAGATTTGATGACAGCGGGGGATGGTAAGAACCCTTCGTGACACCCCTGTGAAAAACTTAACGTTTGTTTACGTCTCCAGGGAACTTCTTCGTTCGTCAAATAACCTATTTTTTCAGTAATTTACCGATTCGTTCAAGGGGAAGCCGGGTCGTGAGTAGCCCATCTAAGCCATCCTGTCAGTAACGTTTTTGTCATGAATCGGACGCCCGGACAGCGGGAGGGCCGGTCAATGGGCAACAGAGGGACGCTGGCGCCTGACCACGATGAGCATGAACAGCGCGGCGGCCAGGATGGCGGCCCATTCCGGCAGGGTTGGGACATCCTGGCTGCCCGACGTCTCGGAGTTGCCGACTCCAGCCGCCGCCTGCAAGTTCAAACGCGGTTTGGACAGGCCATTGCGGGCGTCGGTCACGGGACTGCCGCTAGAGGTGATGCGGGAGACGGTCTGATCCAGCGTTTCGGCGGGATAGGCGGCTCGCAGGACGGCAACCGAGCCGGCAATGAACGGCGCCGCCTGGGATGTCCCGCCCAGGCTTACGCCACCCGCGGTGATGATCGCCCCGGGGGCAAGCACGGACAAAAAACTCGCGCTGTTCGAGAAACAGGTTACCTTGTCGGCCGCCGTGGTGCTGTCGGTACAAGCTCCCCAACCGACACCGCCAAAATTCCCCGAGTAAACCGCGCCGACGGAAACCGCGCCCGGGGTGCAGGCGGGGCTGGC
>JBAWHH010000365.1:0-3277 GCA_049593715.1 Rhodocyclaceae bacterium | reverse complement strand
CAAGCGCCTCAATCGAAGAGTAAGGTGCCGGCGCTCGACGCTTGCCCTCAGAAGCGCGGGGTTTGTACGCGTGTCTATACGACGACCCCAAAAAAGCCCAACTCGGCGTTGAGAAAAGTTGCGAAGGTTCGGTTAACGAACGGTTTTGAGGTGATCTCATACATCGGGGGTGAAGGGCATAACCTGCAGGAGCACTCCGTTGTGTTGATCCGGGGTGGTCGTGTAAAGGATCTGCCTGGCGTGCGCTACCACATTGTGCGCGGATCGCTGGACACTCAAGGTGTGAAGGATCGTCGTCAGGCTCGCTCGAAGTACGGTGCAAAGCGGCCTAAGGCCGCGTAAGTGCTTTCTTAAATTCGATAGTCAGTCGAGGTTTCTCATGCCCCGTCGTAGAGTTGTAGCCAAGCGTGAAGTTCTGCCGGATCCAAAGTTCGGTAGTCAGGAAGTGGCGAAGTTTGTCAATGTGCTGATGATTCAGGGAAAGAAGTCCGTAGCTGAGCGAATCATTTATGGCGCATTCGATCAAATCAAGAGCAAAAGCGGCAAGGATCCCCTGGAGGTCTTTCTCCAGGCGGTTGGCAATATCAAGCCCGTGGTTGAAGTCAAAAGTCGGCGGGTTGGTGGTGCAAACTACCAAGTCCCGGTAGAAGTCAGGCCGGTGCGCCGTGCCGCTCTGGCGATGCGGTGGTTGCGCGAAGCCGCCCGGAAGCGCTCCGAAAAGTCTATGGGCATGCGTTTGGCTGGCGAACTGCTGGAGGCGGCAGAGGGTCGCGGTGGCGCGATTAAAAAGCGCGAGGAAGTGCATAGAATGGCCGAAGCAAACAAGGCCTTTGCTCATTACAGGTTCTAAGTCTACTGCAGTGCCGGTTTTGGGCCGGTTCTTCCCGTATCCACGAAGGGCGTGGTCTCACTAGGCCTTTGGCGCCCCATCGAGAAAGCTAGGTAACAGCTGTGGCGCGTTCTACACCTATTGATCGCTATAGAAATATTGGCATTTCGGCGCACATTGACGCCGGTAAAACCACGACGACTGAGCGAATTCTTTTTTACACAGGGGTTTCGCACAAGATTGGTGAAGTCCATGACGGCGCGGCGATCATGGATTGGATGGAACAGGAGCGGGAGCGCGGGATCACCATCACTTCCGCCGCCACGACATGCTTCTGGAAAGGCATGGACGGGAGCTTTCCTGAGCACCGCATCAATATCATTGACACGCCAGGGCACGTCGATTTCACCATTGAGGTGGAGCGGTCCATGCGCGTGTTGGACGGCGCCTGCATGGTTTATTGTGCAGTTGGTGGTGTGCAGCCTCAATCGGAGACGGTGTGGCGGCAAGCCAACAAATACGGCGTGCCGCGTTTGGCTTTCGTCAACAAAATGGATCGCCAGGGGGCGGATTTCTTCAAAGTGCACGACCAAATGAGGCTGCGCTTGAACGCAAATCCGATTCCCATTCAAGTGCCTATTGGCGCGGAGGATAAGTTTGAGGGTGTTGTTGATCTCGTTCGCATGAAGGCTTTGTACTGGAACGAGTCTACCCAAGGAATGAAGTACGAGGCGCGCGATATCCCTGCAGATCTGCTTGGACTGGCGATGGAGTGGCGCGAAAAGATGCTCGAGGCTGCGGCTGAGGCCACCGAGGATCTCATGAACAAATACCTCGAAGAAGGGGACCTCTCTGAGGTAGAGATAAAGCAGGGGCTTCGCGCTCGGACGATCGCCAGCGAAATCGTTCCGATGCTTTGTGGCTCCGCATTTAAGAATAAAGGGGTTCAGGCGATGCTCGATGCTGTGATTGAGTACATGCCTGCGCCCACAGACATTCCGCCGGTCAAAGGTGAGCTTGAGGACGGCAAGGAAGGCGAGCGGTCAGCGGATGATGCCGAGCCTTTTTCGGGCTTGGCGTTTAAGATTATGACCGACCCCTACGTGGGGCAACTCATTTTCTTCCGAGTTTACTCCGGCGTCGTTAGCTCCGGCGACACTATTTATAACCCGGGCAAGGGAAGGAAAGAGCGCGTTGGACGCATTCTGCAGATGCATGCCAATCAGCGTGAGGAAATCAAGGAAGTCCGGGCAGGAGATATCGCGGCGGCGGTTGGGCTTAAGGAAGCTACTACCGGGGACACGCTTTGCGATGTTTCGAAGGTCATTACGCTGGAAAAAATGATATTCCCTGAGCCCGTTATCCACGTCGCGGTAGAGCCCAAGACAAAAGCGGACCAGGAAAAAATGGGCATTGCGCTTGGGCGGCTGGCGCAGGAAGATCCTTCTTTCAGGGTGCGTACCGATGAGGAGTCGGGTCAGACAATCATTTCTGGCATGGGGGAACTTCATCTCGAGATTCTCGTAGATCGGATGCGCCGGGAGTTCAACGTGGAGGCAAACGTTGGCGCTCCTCAGGTGGCGTACCGCGAAGCAATTCGGAAGTCGGTCGAGCAGGAAGGAAAGTTTGTCAAGCAGTCAGGCGGCCGGGGGCAATATGGGCACGTCTGGCTTAGGATCGAGCCAAACGAAGCCGGGAAAGGCTACGAGTTCGTTGATGCGATCAAGGGCGGCTCCGTGCCGCGGGAATACATACCAGCGGTCGATAAGGGTCTTCAGGACACGCTCCCGAGCGGCGTGCTAGCGGGCTTTCCGGTCGTTGATGTCAAGGTAACTCTGTTCGACGGCTCGTACCACGAGGTCGATTCGAACGAAAACGCGTTCAAGATGGCTGCGTCGATCGCATTCAAGGATGGCATGCGCAAGGCTTCGCCGGTGCTGCTGGAGCCGATGATGGCGGTGGAAGTTGAGACCCCTGAGGACTTCATGGGCAATGTGATGGGCGATTTGTCGGGTCGTCGGGGCATTGTTCAGGGAATGGATGATCAGGTCGGAGGTATAAAGGTCATCAAGGCGGAGGTGCCGTTGGCCGAGATGTTTGGCTACTCTACCCAGCTCCGGTCGCTGACGCAGGGGCGCGCGACTTATTCGATGGAATTCAAGCACTATGCCGAGGCGCCAAAGAACGTCGCTGAGGCTGTGATCAACAAGAAGTAACGGGGAAAGCGATATGGCGAAGGCGAAATTCGAGCGGACGAAGCCGCACGTAAATGTAGGCACGATCGGGCACGTTGATCACGGCAAGACGACGTTGACGGCGGCGATCACGCTGGTGCTGTCGAAGAAGTTCGGTGGCGAGGCGAAAGCGTACGACCAGATCGACGCAGCGCCGGAAGAGAAAGCGCGGGGCATTACCATCAACACGGCGCACGTTGAATACGAGACCGCC
>JBAWHH010000364.1:0-2643 GCA_049593715.1 Rhodocyclaceae bacterium | reverse complement strand
CCATCAGCCCGCTGCGGCGTCCGGCGCGGCCGGAGGGTGTCGCCGACGGACGGCGTTCCCGCGACCGAGCCGAATCCCGTTCGCTGCTGGACCGTGCCGCCGAACGCCGGCCCGGCGGACCCGCGCGGGAATCCGTGGAACGGCCACAGGCGCCGCAGGCCTCGGATCGCGGCCGCCCGGAGGCTACCCCCGTCCTGCCAGGACAGCCCCAGGTGGCGCCATTGCAAAAATCACCGGATGGCCGCCCGCACGCCGATGAGGTACCGACCCGGGATCACCGGCCGGCGGAAATACGGGAGCGCATGGAGCGCCGGGACTCGGCGGGGACAACCCGCCAGGTCGACCCGCGCAGAACCGACGCGCCCCAACCGAAAGCACCGGGGGCCCAGCCGGCGGCAACGGAAAACCCGAGGCGACAGCAGCGCGCTGCCGAGGCTCGGGAACGCTTCGAACAGCGCGAACCACTAACGCCCCTGGAACGGGAGACGAGGGAACGGCGCAACCCCGACAGCGGCCCGAGCGCGGCGCCCAGAACCCCGGAGAGACCGCAGCGCTCGATCCCCCAATCCCACCACAGAGAAGAGGGACGGCCCAGTCCTTCGGCCCGACCGCCCGAGGCACCCGCCCCGATTCGCCGCGCCGAACCCGCTCGGAGGGAAACTCACAGCGGATCCGGTGCCCAGACCGAGGGAACCGCGGCAGAAAAGCTTTTGGAAAGGCGGCGTAGCGAAAACAGGGGGCCAGGTGGCGGCGATCGCGATCCCCGCGTCCGCCCGAGCCAGAATCCGGCCGGGAGCAACTGAAGCGGAGGGCCCGGTTAAGTTGGGCGGCATTTTTCCGTAATCCGTGGGGTGCCGAGTCACCCCACGCTGCCATGCCCCGACGCCGCGAAGTAGAGGAACCCGAAAACCACGAACGGTGGCTCGTTTCCTACGCCGACTTCATCACCCTGCTGTTCGCGTTCTTCGTCACGATGTACGCGCTGTCGTCGGTGAACGAGGGCAAATATCGCGTGCTGTCGGATTCCCTGGTTCAGGCGTTCCGCAATGTGACGGTGAATACATCGGGCGCCCGAATTTCCCCCAATGCCAGCATGGTGGCTGTGACGCCGGTGGCGGCGGCCATACGCAAAGACCCGAAGACCGAAGAGCGGCGCAAAGCCGCGCGGGAAAAGATGCGCAACATGGCGCGCGACATCCTTGCGGCCATGGCGCCCCTGGTGCAGGACGGCAAAGTGCGGGTGACGGAAACGGCGCGGGGCGTGACGGTGGAAATCAACGCCAGCGTCCTCTTCGCTTCGGGCGACGCCCGGCTCGACCCGAGCGCGGTGCGGGCGCTGCGCGCCGTCGCCGAGATCATGGCGGCCACGGAGTTCCCCGTGACTGTGGAAGGCCATACCGACACCACGCCCATCGTCACCGCACAGTTTCCGTCGAACTGGGAGTTGTCCGTGGTGCGGGCATCCAGCGTCGTAAGGCTTTTCGTGGACGCCGGCGTCCAGCCCCGCAATTTGACCGCGACCGGGTATGGCGAGCAGCGGCCGGTAGCCGACAACACGACGCCGGAAGGCCGGGCGCGCAACCGGCGGGTTAGCGTACTGATCGATTCGCCGGATCCCGATGTCGCCTCTGAACTGCCCATCGCAGCATCGTTACCGGCAAACGCGGAGGCTCCCGACGCCCGCGGCGGTGGCTGAGTCCCGGTCACGGCAGCCGCACCGATACGACCCGGCAGGGCTTGGGCGCTGCATGCCGATCGGCCACGCATCCGGACCGCGAGGGCCCGGCTGGCGAAGGTTCAAGGAATTCGAACCAATTGAGGAACAAGCACCATGGCCCGCATTGAAAACCACAAATTCAGCATCGAAGAAGCTTTCCGGGAGTGTTTCTACATCGTTCCAGACTACCAGCGGGAATACGTGTGGACGGAGAAGGAAGTCCATCAGTTGCTGGACGACGTCGGCGAGCAGATCGACGCCGGCTCCACCCGGGAATATTTCATCGGCACGGTGCTGGTCTCGCCGACGGAACAGAAGAACCACTACGAGGTGATCGACGGCCAGCAGCGGCTGACAACATTTTTCCTCCTGCTCTGCGCCCTGAAGAACCGCTTCCGCGGCGAACTGCAGCGGGAAACAATCAGTGCCCTGGTGTCCACCAGCTACACCGATGGCGAAGGCGAAACGCGGACCAACCTGAAATTGGAGCCCCGCTACGAGCATGCGGGCGAGGTCATGGCGAAACTGGTGGAACTGGACGCGGAGCCGCAGGCCGTCCGCGCCGGGATCCAGGCGGCGGGCATCCCCAGCTTCGGCTCCCTGGAGCGGCTGCTCAACGCTTACGCCACGCTCTGCCAGTACCTGACGGACAACTACGGCGACACGGCCAAGCTGAAGAAATACTGGGGTTACCTGGCCAACAACGTGGTGTTCATCCAGATTTCCACCGACGTCAGCAGCGCGCTGAAAATTTTCGAGACCATCAACGAGCGCGGGGTGGGCCTGAATCCGATGGATCTGCTGAAGAACCTGCTGTTCACCCAGGTCAGGCAGGCCCAATTCACCCAGTTGAAGGACGAGTGGAAGAAGGTCACCAAACCCCTGGAACAGGAAAAGGAAAAGCCGCTGCGTTTCCTGCGCTATTT
>JBAWHH010000363.1:0-1676 GCA_049593715.1 Rhodocyclaceae bacterium | reverse complement strand
TGGCCGCCCTGGCGGCTCCGGCGCCGCTGCTGATACCGGTGGTGGCCGGTACGTCGCTGCTGGTCCTGACCGCCCTGGGGGCGCTGGCCGCCCGCGCGGGAGGTGCCCCGCTGCTGCGGGCTTCGCTGCGGGTGGTTTTCTGGGGTGCGCTGGCGATGGGCCTGACCGCTGGCGCCGGCCGGATGTTTGGCGCTTTCGCGTGATTGGGTCCGAGCCATGAAATTCAAGGATTACTACGAAACCTTCGGGGTGCCGCGCAGCGCAACGCAGGCCGACATCAAACGCGCCTATCGCAAGCTGGCGCGCAAATACCACCCGGACGTGAGCAAGGATCCTGAGGCCGAAGTGCGCTTCAAGGAAGTTGGCGAAGCCTATGCCGTCCTCAAGGATCCGGAGAAGCGGGCTGCCTATGACCAGATGGGGAGCGAGTGGAAGGCTGGGCAAGAGTTCCAGCCGCCGCCAGGATGGGATGCCGGTTTCGAGTTTTCCGGGCGCGAGGCCGGTGCCGGCGATGGCATGGACCAAAGCGATTTCTTCGAAGCACTGTTCGGCCGCCAGGCTCGTGGCGCGCAACGGCCCCGCACCCATGGCCGGGGTGAGGATCATCACGCCAAGGTGCTCATCGACCTGGAAGACGCCTACCGCGGCGCCCAGCGCACCATCTCGCTGCGTGTACCGGCGCTGGATGCGCAGGGACGCCTGATTGTGCAGGAGCGCAGCCTTGAAGTAAGCATCCCCAAGGGCATCCATGCCGGCCAGCACCTGCGCCTGGCTGGGCAGGGCGCGCCGGGTCTGGGCGAAGGGCCAGCGGGCGACTTGTATTTGGAGATCGGATTCAACCCCCACCCGCAGTTCCGCTTCGATGGCCGCGATGTCTATGTGGATCTCCCACTGGCGCCCTGGGAGGCGGCATTGGGTTGTTCGCTTGCCATGCCGACTCCTGAAGGATCGGTGCAACTTGCGGTTCCTGCGGGGTCGGCGGCGGGGCGGCAGTTGCGGTTGAAAGGGAAAGGCATTCCGGGGAACCCGCCAGGGGATCTCTACGCCGTGCTGATGATTGCCCTGCCACCGGCCGTCACCGACGGCGAGAAAGAGGCCTATCGCGCTTTGGCCAAGGCCTTCGATTTCAATGCCCGCGCCCATAAGAAGGGGTGATGTCCATGAGCAATGCAGATACACGAGCGGTCCAGGGGCCAGTGGTCGAAGAGGAAATCCATTTGACGCTGGTGGAGTTGTGTCAGGCCTGCTGCGCCCCGGAGGAACACGTGGTTGCCTGGGTGGTCGAGGGGGTACTGGAACCCATCGGTGAAGCGCCGCCGGACTGGCGCTTCACCGGGCAATCGCTACGTCGTGCGCGGCTGGCCCTGTGGCTCACCCGCGACCTGGAGATCAATCCGCCTGGCGTTGCGCTGGCGCTGGATCTTCTCGACGAAATTGCCGCGTTGCAGGCAAGGCTGCAACGGTTCGGCCTTCGCTGAAGCTGGGACGGGAAGAACCCCCAAACCGCCCAGCATTCACGAGGCGACGGCACACGTTCTGCCGGTCGCCCCTTGCGGCACGGCATCTCCCACCGCGCCATGTTCGACACCGTACAGACATGGCCTGCACGGGAGCCTACTCTGGGTTCAATGCTTAGCAAGCGTGCGCGTGCCCCAATCGGCAGGCGTAGCGTTCCC
>JBAWHH010000362.1:0-1573 GCA_049593715.1 Rhodocyclaceae bacterium | reverse complement strand
GCAAAACAGAGCGCGTTTCTCGTGCCCAGGTCCGCTTTCCGCGGCAGGGCCGAAGCCAGGATATCGAGTTGCTCCCGCCACGCCGGATCATCGACCATCTTCTCGGTGACGAGAATGATGAACAGCGCGCGCTTGCCGATGTTGGCGGCACGGCGGTCGAAATCGGCGGCATCGTTGAAGGCAGCGAAGTTGACGTAGCTCCATGGATCCGCCTCGGGCGCATAGGGCGGGGAGTCGGCCTCGGGCGTGGCAGCCTCGAAGGCCCGCCGTAGCGCCGTCACCCGCGGCGCCGCCGTGGTGTCGGCGGCATGGTGAAGCACCACGACGTCGAACAACGGCTGGGTCATTGCGAGCGCGGCGCTGAAGGCGCTTCATCCACCTCGGAATCCCAGCCAAAGCGGTAAATCTGCGCCGCCGCCCGGAGGCTGAGTTCCGGTTGCCGGTAGCCCCGGCGCCGGTCCGCCTCGTCGATCCAGCGCCGAAGTTCATCGGGGTTGTCGGTCCATTTGCGCAGGATCGCGTATTCGCTCTCGATGAGGTCATGCAAGCGCAGCGGGATGTTCTCGGGCTCGTAATAGGGCCGGTCATAGTCCGGGTGGGAGGGCAGAATGATGCCGATGACCCCCGCCCCGGGATTTCCGTTTTCCCGCCGCTCGGTGCTCAATTCGATCTCTTGATCGACAAATTTGCTCAGGCGCGTGCGCGGACCGACGAGGACCAGCAGGTGGGTCGCCTGCAGAATCAACTCCTGCAGTTGGTCGCGAATACCCTCGCCTGTCTCTGGCTGGCCGGCGTTGCACACGGGCACGCCAACGCCTTGCAGCAAGCCGACACACTGGTCCGCCAGGGATCGATCCTCATGCACGAAGCTCAAGAAAACACGCGCTTCCATCATGCCCATCACTCCACACACTTTCCCATATATTCAACACGTTAGATCGTCCGAGGCGACCACGTCACCCACTGGCCGAGGCGATTCCAGTATAGCGGCAAACACCGAACGGAATTCCGCAGACGGCGCAAGGCGTATCGGGGATGGTGGGGATCGCGGGGGCAATGCAGGCCTTTGCCACCGCAAAGGACCGGCGAGCGGCGGTCGCCTCGCGGCGCCAAGGTCATCCGGCGCCTTTCAGCGCGAACCGGACGGTCCCCTTGCGCTTGAAGCGTTCGCCTGAACGACGGCTGCGATTTGAAGCCCGCCGTCCGGCGCCGCGACTGAATGTTCACGAGTCGGCCAAACGAGTCATTCCGCATTCTCTGAAAACCGCCCGCAACGCGGTCGATACCGGTCACCCCTGCCCATGAACGCGAGACATCAGTTCCCGTCGCGCCCGCCTCTTGGCCTGCGGCAAGCCCTTGGCGGCCATGAATCGAACTCGGCCTCAAATCGCACCCAGTTCTGCCGAGATCGCCACCGCGACAGAACGTTCTGCGACTTGCTATGTTCTCGGTAGCCGTCTGAAAAATCGGGGGCCACAATTGGGTTGTGCGATCATTCCGGAAATCAACCTTGCGACCTGTTCATTTCCTTCAACGGCTGAGATTTTCCAGCCCGATGCGCCCAGTCAACCCC
>JBAWHH010000361.1:0-9537 GCA_049593715.1 Rhodocyclaceae bacterium | reverse complement strand
GAGGGATACCAGGCTGCGGCACACGGCGCTGACGATACCCAGGCAACCGGAGACGCGATGGATGCCGCCGACTCTGACCCACGTTTGCGCCTGATCAAGGCTTTGGTGGAAATGCTCATTGGGAAGGAGATTGAAATCACCTCCGGCAGCAGATCCGGCTCAGATTCCCGGCAAGGCGCGGTTCCAGATTCTGTGCCCAAAGCTCTGGAAGCCTCCAGCCGCAATGGGGGTTGGGGCGTTCAGATCCAATACCGTGAAGTCCGCGAGGAGACAGAGTCGACCAATTTCCGCGCCCAGGGCTTCGTACGGACAACGGACGGCAGGCAGATGGCTTTCGACTTCGGCCTGTCGATGTCGCGCAGTTACCGGGAAGAGGTGTCGATCGACGTACGAGGGGGAGACGCGCGCCAAGTGGATCCGCTGGTGATCGGCCTGGACGGGGCACCAGTGCGGCTGTCTTCCGGGACGTTCACTTTCGATCTCAACGGCGATGGTCGAACCGAGGATGTGCCGATGTTCGCGGGCGGGAGCGGCTATCTGGCCCTCGATCTGAACCAGAATGGCCTTGTCGACAATGGTAGAGATCTGTTTGGACCGGCCACCGGCAACGGTTTCACCGAACTCGCCGCCTATGACGAGGATCGCAACGGCTGGATTGACGAGGACGATTCCGTCTTCCGCAGGCTCAGTGTTTGGGCGCCGAGCGAGGATGGCCCGGGGACGCTGACGTCCCTCGCTGCCGCTGGCGTCGGTGCCCTGTCGCTCGCTGCGATCGACACGCGATTCGAGCTGCGGAGCGAGACAAACCAGTCGCTGGGCACCGTGCGGGCAAGCAGCATTTACCTGGCCGAGGACGGAACCGCCGGCTCATTGCAGCACATCGACCTGACCGCCTGAGAACCTGGAATAGGTATCGGGGCGCGGATTGACCCCCGCTGCCGGACCGGGCACCATCTGCGGTAATTTGATTGCAACGGATTGTGCGGACCAAATTGGCGATGAGTTCGGAACTCGATAACAGGTTGATGGAGCAGGCAGTTGCGTTGGCGCGGGAAGCCGCCGCCGCGGACGAAGTACCGGTGGGCGCTTTGGTAGTGCGCAACGGCGAGGTCATCGGGCGTGGCTGCAATGGTCCGATCGGACGTCACGATCCCACGGCCCATGCGGAGATCGCGGCCATGCGTGCGGCGGCCCAGGCTCTCGGCAACTATCGCCTGGCGGGCTGCGAGCTGTATGTCACCCTCGAGCCGTGCGTCATGTGTGCCGGGGCGATCATTCATGCGCGTATCGCGCGAGTCGTCTTCGGCGCCCGCGATCCAAAGACCGGCGCTTGCGGCAGTGTGGTCGATCTTCTCGGCGATCCGCGGCTGAACTTTCACGCCGAAGTCGAAGGCGGTGTGCTGGCGCAGCAATGCGGGGCGCTTCTGTCGGATTTTTTTGCCGCCCGCCGTAGCCGTACTGTCACTGCATGATGGCGGTGAAGATACGGATCGACGTTCCGACCCAGAGGCTGCTTCTGCTCGGCTCCGACGGCGCCGTTCAGCGCCGGTACCTGGTGTCGACCGCGCGCAATGGGGTTGGGGAGAAGGCGGGAAGCCATTGCACGCCGCGGGGGCGCCATCTGGTGCGGGCAAAAATCGGCGCGGGGCTACCTCTGAATACGGTGTTTCGCGGGCGGCGTCCGACCGGTGAGATCTGGTCGCCCGAGCTTGCAGCGGCTCATCCGGGCCGCGACTGGATTCTCACGCGCATCCTTTGGCTGTCGGGCCTGGAGCCGGGCGTCAACCGGCTTGGCGACGTGGACACCATGCGTCGCTATGTTTACATCCACGGTGCGCCGGACACAGCGGAGATGGGGCGCCCACTGTCCATCGGCTGCATCCGCATGCACAACGCGGAGATCGCCGAACTTTTCGACTTGGTACCGCCGCGCACGCCGGTAGAGATCTTTGGCTGAGGTCCGGCGGCTACGTTGCGGCTGGTAGACGCAATTCGAAGCTGCGCCGGTCGACCATTTCCGCCTGCGCGTCGAAAGTGATCTCACCGAAACGCAGGCAACCTTCGGTGTCCAGAACCAGCACCGTCGACGAGCGCGTGCCGTAATCCGCCGAGCGGACAAAGGCGGCGGAAAGCAGCCTTTCCCATTCGAGGCTGACGCCGGTACGCGGCAAGTCCTCGTCTGCAGCCACGGTCTCGTCCCGCAGCAGCGCCATGAGTGGCGCATCGTGGGGGAGGGCGTGCAACGCCGCGGTTAGGGCGGATTTGCCTCGGTCCACTTTGGGCCAGGGCGTGTCCAGCAGATGGTTGGAAAGGCCGTAGATGCCGGGCTCCAGTCTTCTGGAGCGATCCCCGCAGTTGGAAAAATAGGCCAGTCCCGCCGCATCCCCGAAGATCAGGTTGAAACCGTTGAAATGGCTGGCGACCGCAACAAGTCGTTGGCCATATTCGGCGATGCTCTCGTTTCCGAGCAGAAAATCGGCCACCAGGCGACCGCGGGAAGGTGTTCCTTCGCGTATCCGTGACGGGTCGCGAAAGTTCGTCAGGGCCGCGAAGCGGCCGTTCGCGGTGATGCCCAGCCACGTTCCGCCGCCCAGGAGATCTCGGCCGGCAAGGACGTTCGGTGCGTCCGGCCAATAGGCCGCTGTGGCCGTTGGCCGGCGGAAAAACTCGTCCCGATTGGCCGCAACCACCAGGGGATAGCGGGGATGGGCGCGCCACGCCAGGATGATCAGGCACATCGAATCGTTCTACCCCGCGTGCGATGCCCCAGGGAATTCGTCGCGGGTGGCAGAACCGCAGCGCAGCGCGACCATACGGGGTATCAAGTAATTGCGTAAGGCAAGGGTTTGAACTCCAGTATTGGACCAGCTAGGGAGTCCAGCCGCACCTCACCCTGCTCGGCACTGCTCATCTGGATCACGGCGAGCAGATCGTAACCACCACCCGGCGCGCAGGTAACGTCTACGACCATGCCGCAGGACTGCTCGGCAGTCTCCGGGCCATAAAGGTGGGCGCCAACTTCCGGGGCCACGGGCTGGGGGGAATGGGCCAAATACATGCGCCGTTTCAGCTTGCCCAGATACTGTGTGCGAGCGACGATTTCCTGACCCGGATAGCAGCCTTTCTTGAAGCAGACGCCGCCGATCAACTCGAAGTTGGCCATCTGCGGAACAAATTCTTCCTGCGTGCGGGCACTGATTCGGGGTACTCCAGCCCGGATATCAAGCCAACGCCAGACGTGGGTTCCGACCGGTTGGGCGGAGTCCTTCAGAGAACGCCACACTGCTTCCGCGGCATCGATGGGAACCGCAACCTCGTAGCGTTGAGTTTCAAGGTGGATGGCCAACCCCTGGGCAAATGGGGCAACGCCCATCAAGGGTTCGGGATCGGCCCCCAGTCCGCGCACAACATTGCGGGCGTCGGGCCCGGAGATTCCGATCAGGGCGAAATCCCCGCTCGCGTCGGCCAGCTTCAACTTGGACCTGAGGACATACATGCCCAGCTTCTTGAGGATCGGGGCGTGGATGTCTGCCGACAACTGGAGCACATAGTCTTGGCCGTCGCGCCACTGGAGAAAGCTCGCCAGCATGCGGCCCTTGGCGGTGCAAAAGGCGTTGTATTGAGCCTGCTCAGGGCGCTGGTTCTTGGAATCGTTGGTGAGGAGGTTCTGCAAGAAAAGGCCTGCTTCCTCGCCAGACGCACGGATCAGGCCGCGATCGGTCAAGGGAACAGCTACCGTCCCGGTCCGGGCCAGTTCCAGTTCCGGCGCGGGGGCGCCAAAAACAGCGAGCCCTTCTGCGGTCACCGTGCCGCCATTTTTCTCGATGACGTCCTGCCAATTGGGGTTCATGGGGTACCTGTCGGGAAGTTCGCGGGGTAGGACGTATTATACTTTCGCTCCCGTTCGACCCGCCTTGCCTGCCGAGATTCACTCCATTCCGTGGTAACCCGCCATACTTTCAGATTGTTGCTGTTGGTAGCCTTCGCCGTCTGTCTGGGATTCGGGGCGTGGTTTGTTCGGTTTGCGACCACACCAATGGCGCTTCCGCAGTCGCCCCTCGATGTCGGAATCGAGCCCGGCAGCAGCATGAGCTCCGTGTCCCATCAGTTGGCTGCCGCCGGCATCCCGCTCTCGCCCCGGACTTTTACGCTGCTCGCCCGGTTGACTGGCAATACGTCGGGTATCAAAGCCGGCAGCTACGAGGTCGAATCGGGCACGACGCCTTGGCAGTTGCTGAAAATGCTGTCCCGCGGAGATGTGACGCAGGCTGAGTTGACGTTTGTGGAGGGCTGGACATTCAAACAGTTGCGCGCCGCCCTGGCCCGCCACCCGGCGCTCAATCACGATTCGGAGGGCTTGACCGAGCAAGCCGTTCTGGCACGCATCGGCGCTTCGGAGAATGCAGCTGAGGGGTTGTTTTTCCCCGACACCTATTCCTTCGCCAAGCGCTCCAGCGATTTTGACCTTCTGCGGCGGGCCTACCGGGGCATGGAACGGCGACTGTCGGCGGAATGGGAGCGGCGGGATCCCGAAGTCCCATACGCCAATGCCTATCAGGCATTGATCGCGGCGTCGGTGATCGAAAAGGAGACTGGCCTCGCTGCGGATAGGGGGTTTGTTGCATCAGTGCTCGTCAACCGCTTGAAGAACGGGATGCCATTGCAGACCGATCCGACCGTGATATACGGCATGGGCGAGCGGTTCGATGGCGATCTGCGCAAAAGCGATCTGATGCGCGACACGCCTTACAACACCTACACGCGCCTGGGCCTGCCGCCGACGCCGATTGCGATGCCGGGGCTCGCGTCCATCCAAGCGGCCTTGCGGCCGGCAAAGACTGAGCACCTTTATTTCGTTGCACGCGGTGATGGTTCGAGTGAGTTTTCGCGCACTTTGGAAGATCACAACCGGGCGGTGCTTCGGTATCAGAGAAGGGCGGTCAATTGACTCTACGCGGTCGTTTCATCACCCTTGAAGGAATCGACGGGGCGGGGAAAAGCAGCCATCTTGCCTGGGTGCAGGAGTATCTCAGCAACCGCGGCATTGATGTCGTGACTACGCGGGAACCAGGGGGGACGCCGCTGGGCGAGGCGTTGCGTCAGATCGTGCTTCACAAGGCCATGCGTCTCGAGACGGAGGCCTTGATCATGTTCGCGGCGCGGCAGGAGCACGTTGAGACGGTGATTCGGCCCGCTCTGGACTCAGGCCGTTGGGTGCTCTGTGATCGCTTTACTGACGCCACCTTCGCCTACCAGGGCGGGGGCAGAGGGCTCGATCCTGGCAAGATCGAGATACTCGCAAAATGGGTCCATGGAGACCTGCGGCCGGATCTGACGCTGCTATTCGACGTGGCCCCGGAACTGGCAATGCGGCGATTGGCAGGGACGGGCAATGCGCCGGATCGCTTTGAGCGAGAACAACTCGAGTTCTTCTGCCGCGTAACCAAGACCTACCTGGATCGTGCCGCCGGTGAAACCCACCGGTTCTGCGTTTTGGATGCCAATGGCACTCTGGACGAGACTAAAGTCTTGGTTGCAAATGCCGTTCAGGCGTTCTGTGATCGATGATACTTCCTTGGCATCAGGAAATCTGGTCGCGGCTGACGGAGAATCTCGAGCGGCTGCCCCATTCTGTGTTGATGGCTGGTCCGGCGGGCGGCGGGAAGAGGGTCCTGGCCGAGGCTCTTGCCCAGTTCGTCCTTTGTGAAGGCGAGACGGCTGATCGGCTGGCGTGCGGAAAGTGTCCCTCTTGTTCTTGGCTAGCGGCGGGCAACCATCCGGACTTCAGGCTCCTGGTACCAGAGGGCGATGCACGGGAAGATGAGGCGGCCGCCGAAGGCCTGTCGGAACCGGTTGCTGCGGGAAAGAAGCGGCGAGCAAGCAATCAGATTGTGATTGACCAGGTGCGAGCGCTGGGCGATTTCGTCGCCATCGGTACTCATCGGCGGGGGAGGCGGGTTGTCATTGTCGATCCTGCCGAGGCAATGAATACCCATACGGCGAATGCACTGCTGAAAATGCTGGAGGAACCGACACCGTCGACGCTTTTCCTCATGATCTCGAATGCTCCCGCGAAACTATTGCCAACGATCCGCAGTCGATGTCAGGTCATCACATTTGCCAAGCCGGATGCGCAGCTTGCCCGCAATTGGCTTGCCGCCAGGCAGGGCGAAGACGATGTGGACACCCTCTTGTCGTTTGTGGGGGGCATGCCATTGGCGGCGGCGGAATTTGCCGTTGGCGGGGCAAAAGAACGTCGACACCAGTTCGTGACGGCATTGGCGGCGATAGATCGCGGGGATCCGTTGGAGATCGCGGCAACATGGGAGGGATGGCTGACGCGGAAAGGGGATAGCGATTTCGTGCCGCGGCTCTCCACGCTAGTGGCTTGGGCGCAGAAATGGCTGTTCGATGTCGCGTTGTGCAAACTTTCTGGACGTGTGGTTTTTTATCCTGATGCAAAAGCGGATTTGAAGCGGTTTGCGCGGGCGGGAACTGCCTGCGCTTTTCTTGCTTGTTACAATGAATTGAGCCAGATGCAACTCGTTGCTGAACACCCGGTCAATGCAAGACTGTTTCTCGAAGACATGTTGATGCGCTGTGCCCGCACCGTTTCCGCTGGCGTTTCAAAATAGGAAAGACCCTGTGAGTGAATCTCCAAAAGTGCCGACTTTCGCACGTCCCAGCGTGCTGTCGCTCAATATCAACTCGAAATCGGCTCTCTATGCGGCTTACCTCCCTTTCTTGAAGCGCGGCGGCATTTTCGTTCCGTCCTCCAAACCGTATTCGCTCGGCGACGAGGTATTCATACTACTCTCGCTCATCGATGAACCAGGTAAGCTTCCTATTGCTGGCACGGTGGTCTGGATTACGCCACCCGGCGCCCAAGGAAACAAGACGCAGGGGATTGGCGTACATTTCAGCGATGACGAGTCGGGTCAGCAAGCCAAGGCCAAAATTGAGTCCCTTTTGGGTGGTCAGCTCGGTTCGAATCGGCCCACCCATACTTTCTGATTCGTGTTCGTAGACTCCCACTGCCACCTAGATTTCCCGGAACTCGCCAATCGGGTGGGGGAGGTTCTAACGTCCATGGCCGAAAACCGGGTCACGCACGCTCTTTGCGTGGGCGTATCACTGAAAACCCAGCCCCGTATCATGGCTCTAGTCGCCGAGCGGGCAAACCTTTTTGCGTCCGTGGGCGTTCATCCAGAGCACAAGGACGAGGCGAGCCCCTCGATCGAAGAACTCCTGGGATGGGCTAGCGATCCCAAGATCGTAGCCATCGGCGAAACCGGACTCGACTATTTCTGGCACAAGGAAGATCTGGCGTGGCAGCAACAGCGTTTCCGCAATCACATCCGTGCCGCGAGGAAATGCGCTAAACCGCTAATCGTCCATATGCGCGAAGCTGCGGTGGATACGCTAACGATCATGGAAGAGGAACGCGCTGGGGACGTCGGCGGGGTTATGCACTGCTTCACAGAGTCCCTAAGCGTGGCGGAAAAGGCCTTGGCTCTGGGGTTCCACATCTCCTTTTCCGGGATAGTCACTTTCAAGAACGCGAAAGCGCTCAAGGCAGTTGCCCAGGCGGTGCCTCTAGAACGGATGTTGATCGAGACTGATGCACCCTATTTGGCACCATCTCCGTACCGTGGTCGAATCAACGAGCCCACCTACGTAAAATTCGTGGCGGAAGAGATCGCCAGACTTCGGGGAATTAGCCTGGAGGAGGTGGCTGAGAAGACCAGCCAGAATTTCTTCCGGCTTTTTGGCATCACCAAGACAGAAACGATGGGAGGGGCCTCATGAAGTGCATGAGCAACCTTGCTGCAATGATTGTGGTGGCTGTTTTTGCCGCTGCGAACAATCCAGCTCTGGCGGCGCCGAGCTACGAAGATTTGATTCAGGCCGCTGAGGTTGGAGATCGTTCGGCGGTATCCGATCTGATTCACCGTGGTATGGACGTGAATTCCGTTGATAAGCAGGGCAATAGCTTGCTAATGATCGCTGCACGCAACGGTGATGCGGACCTCGTCGCGCTACTGATCAACCGCAGGGCCAAACTGGATACTCGCAGCCGCGTTGGAGATACCGCGGTCGGGCTGGCGAGTCTCAAGGGACACTTCGGTGTGGTCAGGATTTTGGTGAGCGCAGGCGCACCCCTGAACTACAATGGTTGGACACCATTGGCATACGCCAGTCTTGAGGGAAAACTGGACATTGCCCGCCACCTGATTGAGCGCGGGGCCGACGTAAACGCGCGTACCTCCAACGGAGCGACCCCGCTCATGCTTGCAGCTCGAAACGGTCACCTTGCTGTTGCTAGACTTCTCATCGAACGGGGTGCGGACCTCGATGCCCACAACGACTCGGGTGTCACCGCCATGGTATGGGCAGCGCAAAGTGGCAACGAGGATATCGTCGAACTGCTCCAGTCCGCCCCGATCGAATAGCCCTAACTTCCGTTCAGTCTTCTTGATGCCTTGCAAAGGCGCTGCCCTTGAAGGCATCAATTGTCGTCGCGGCGGGTAACCGAGGCGACGAACTGTTCCAGCAAGCCGAGTATGGCGTTGGAAGATCGTTCCAACCGCATCAGGCGCTCGTCGAACTGCGACGCGGTAACGCCGGCAATGACTCGGGCCGCCTGGGCACCCAACTCTGGGGAAAGTTCGAACTTGGACAGGTCCACCGAGCGCAGATCTTGGCGAGTCTCCCCAACCGAGGTGGGCTGTGACGCCCCCGACTCAGGCGAAGAAGGGCCGGATGCGCCATGAGTCTCATGGCGAATCTCGGTGGCCATTTCGCGGGCGTCTTCCGCCGTAAAACCGTGTTTGTTGGAGAGGAATCCCGACATCAACAGGCGATCACAAAGTGCGTTGATACGGCGGGGAATTCCCTCGCTGAATTGATAAACGATGTCAAAAACTTGGGGCTCGAACTGGGGCTTGTCTTGCCAGCCCACGAAACGAAGCCGATGCTCGATATAGCTGCGCGTGTCTTCAGCATCCATCGGTCCAACGTGGCACGATGCGATAACACGCTGGCGCAACTGCTGCATACGCGGGCTCTGCAGAATATTACGAAACTCGGGCTGCCCTACCAGGAAACTCTGAAGGAGCGCGTGGTCTTCGATCTGAAAGTTGGACAGCATGCGTAGCTCTTCGACCGCTCCTGGGGCGAGGTTCTGCGCTTCGTCGACAATGATCAGGGCGCGCTTTCCTTGTTCGGTAATTGACAGTAAGAAGGCTTCGAGCGCCAGGAGTAAATCTGCTTTTTGAAGGTCTTTGGTGCGCAGTCCAAACGCTGCTGCTACCATGCGCAACATGTCTTCCGCATCAAGCTGCGTGCTGACTAAATTGACTGCGAGCACCTCGCTTGGGTCCAACTTATCCAGCAGATTGCGAACTAGCGTTGTTTTTCCCGCTCCGACGTCGCCAGTAACAACGATAAAACCCTCACTCTGGTGCAGCCCATATTCCAAGTACGCCATCGCCTTCCGATGCTGGCGACTGCCGAAGAAGAATGACGGGTCTGGAT
>JBAWHH010000360.1:0-18296 GCA_049593715.1 Rhodocyclaceae bacterium | reverse complement strand
GAAAGCGCCGTGCGTATCCCTCCGCGCTTCGTGGATCGCCTTGCCGAACGGTTTTCCTTCCTCGATAAAACCGCGGTAGAACACCTCGGCGAAGTGCTGCCCGGCGCGATCATCCACCGCCCAACCGGCGGCCACGACGGCGCGCACACCCATCTCGATCAGCGCCCGCGCCACGCTGCTCGCCAGCTTGTTGTACTCGACGCCGCGGGTCACCGGCTTGTCGTCGATCGTGCCAAGGTGGCAGCAGTTGAGGAATACCAAGTCCGGCACCACTTCCATCTGGCCGATTTCCGCCGCTGTCAGCATGAGGCCGTCGGAGAGCACGACGCCACCGCGCGGTTTCCCGTCTGGCCCCCGGGCTTCAAACTCGCCATGGGCAGCGATGTGCAGGATGCGATAGGGACGCTGGAACAGGCGGTTGATGATGTCCACGGCGCGCTGATCCTGTCCGATCGACTCGACCAACTGATACCCCGCCCCGCGCAGTATCCGGCTCACGGCGTAGGCTTCGGATTCGGCACCCGGCAGCGGTAGCGGATCTCCCGCGCCGCCTTTGCCGGGGAAAGCCGCGGCAAAGCCTTCGGTGGAAGGATTGCCGACCACGAGCGCGACCTTATCCACCGTCGAGCGGACGCGCTGCCGCCACACTGCGCTCGCCAGTTGCCGCACGATCGCGGTCTTGATCACCAGCGGTTCCTCGTCGGCACACAGCAACTCCCACGGCAGGTTGGCGGTCTTTTCGTCCAGCAGCAGGGCCAGGGAGTCGGCCTGCCGTGCCGCCTCCTTGAAGTCGAGCGGCACCATCAACTGGAATAGCGTTCGCGCCAGATCACGGTCGTAGCTCTGACGGTGAATGGAAAGCTGCACCAGCTTTTCGAGCAGCCCCGGCTGGCTCTGCACGAGGTCGGTTTCCGCCCGGGCGCGCTGAGAAAGGAAGATGTACTTGAGTTTCTCGGGGGCGTTCGCGCGGCGGACGGACGGGGCTGCGCCCGCGGCCGGCACCGGTTGTTCCCCGCCCTCGCGCGGCGCATTGGCGTCAGTAACGATCAGCCGGGGCCAATAGTCGGTCTGGCTCACCACTTCGAGCCGGGGGCGGGCCCCGTCGCGCTCGTCGAGTTCGGTCGCCGCCTGGACGCGCATGCCGAATTGTGGCGCCTCTGTATTCAGACGCTCCGCGATCGCGCGCAGCTCCTTGGCCGCCGTGATCGCCGCATCCAGATAACGTTCCACGATCTCCAGCCGCACGATGCGCGCGCGGCGGCGCTGGCGCTGGGCCTCGGCGAATTGCCGGTTCGCCTCCAGCACCCCGCGCAGGATGGCGTGCAAAGAGTCGGCAACGCCGATGTTCGCCGTCGAGTTGTACCCCAGCAGCAGGCTGCACAGCCCGACTTCCAGTGGAGGCGTGCGGTCGTCCACCTCGACGCAAACCCCGCCCTCCCGCTCCACCTTGCTCAGCAGGTAGCGCAGCGCCGCGGCCCGCACCGCCTCCGTCAGGGATGCGGCCGTCAGCTTGCCCCACTCCCCGAGCCCGGCAACCAAGGCCCCGCGCTGGTGGTCCGCCGCCCGCTCCACCTTGTTCTGGTCGACGAGTACCACCGTCGCGGTCCCAACGGGTCCCGGGTAGAGTCCCAAGTGCTTGCGTATCGTCAGTTCGTTGCATACGACGTCGCGGTCGATGATCGCCTCGGCGCCGGAGATCGGGTCGTGTTCGTAATGCCCGACGAGAATGGGGTAGCTCGCATTGCGCAGATCCATCGCCGTGCAGGTCACCTGCAGCACAGCGGGGGCTGCAGCTCGCGGCAGCCGGCGCCGTACGCTGCCGCCCAACAGGCTGCGCGCGGCCTCCTCGCCGGTGGGGACGTTAACCGGCCCGACGTCGTAGACAAGCAAAGCCGGCGGCGCAACGCCGCGCGCAGCAGAACCCGGCCAGCCGCTAGGCAGGCGCCGGGTGGTCCCCTGGACCAGCAGTTCGGCGATGGACTCGAAGTGTTCTTCCGTGTCGGCGAGGTCGCCGTGGGCAGCCTCCATCAGGTAATACTCGCCAATTCCGCCGATTCGGCCGGACAACCACGACACCGTGCCGTCACCTTCGGGCGTGCCGAGCATCTTCACGCGCCCGCCCACCGTCTGCACGCCGCACGGAGTGTTGGCAGCCTTCCCGCACACGTAGATGACCTTCTCCGGCATGTTGCCCGGCACCTTCGGCTCGGTGCCGCCAATGCCCGGCAACGCCCAGAGTTCACGCGCTTCCTGGCAGGCAGCGGCCTGGGGTACGCCGACCCGGTGGTTACCGAACCAGAAGTCGAAGACCTGGCTGCGGAAATCCTCCCAGACTTTCGGCTTCAGGTAGTCATCGATCGACGTGGTACCGGCATCGACGAAGCCCTTCCTCGGCAACAACTGCAACGCGCCGCGGAAGCCCGCGACGATGTCCAGCACTTGCTGCAGGTCATGGCGCGCGTCGAGCATGGTCAGTTTGCGCAGGGACTCGCCTTTGCCCAGCAGCATCTCCACCATGAGGTGGGAACCCTGATTCGGCGTGCCCAGCATGATGAAGCGGGCGCCGTCCCGAGCGATGAACGCTTTCCAGAGTTCCGGTTCGGCGGCCGCCATCGCCCGCGTGACCAGCCCACCCATGCTGTGGGCGACGATCCGGACCGGCATTCGCGGCGTCGCCGTGTCGTCCAGCGCTTTGCGCAGAACGTCGGCCAAACCCTTCGCCGCGTCCTGGACCGGTCGCCGCCAGTCGTAGGGATAGGGCACCACGCGGTGAGTCTGGGAGAGGTATTCGCACAGATCCCCATAGAACATCTCGAACAGCTTTTCGGGCCGGACCTTGGTCAGGTTCTCCGGCGTGTAGGCGATTTTCTCCAGCCCCCCGTTGGCGAGATCGACGGGATCGAACCAGACGCGATCCTTGCCGACCTGCAGGTGCGAACCCATCACGCCCGGCAACACGATCACGACGGGTTGGGGTCCTTGGGCACCCCGCACGCCGCGGCCTCTCTCGGGGACAAGCCGCGGTTCCGCAAAACCGCGCCCCAGCGGTTCGAATCCGGGCACGCTGCCGCGATCGGCCGCCGTCAGCCAGCCAGCCACCGCCGAGCGCGAATCGCCGTTGCGAAAGTAGTTGAAGTGACTCACCTGCGACCCCTGCACGAAGAGCCGCCTTGCGTTCTGGGGACGCGCCACGCCGGTCGCCATCGACGCCGTATCCACCACGAGATCGTTGTCGTTGCGTTCGTAGATAGCCCAGTCGGCCAGAATCTCGACCAGCCGCTTGAAACCCGGCGCACCCTCGATGTCGCCGGCGATGACGCCCAGTTGCAGACCATCCTTCGGGGTGGCCATCGCCAGGAGACGCGACACCGCCGAGCCCGGCAGCATCGCTTCGAGGCCCGGCACGCGGTTGGGATCGGCCCGATTGCGGACAATCTCCAGCACGATGCGGCGCAGGGCGAAATAGAACGGGCTGCCCTGCAGCGTCGTCACCACGCCGAACAAGGTCAGCAGGCCGGAGAGGAAGAGGTCGATGTTGGAACCGGCCAGCAGCGTGCCGTTGACCGGCGCCGCCACGCGGACATAACGCCCGATGAGGAATTGTTTCTTGCCGAGCAGGGCCACCAGCTCGCGCAGATCGCTCCGATCCTTGGCATCGGCGGCGTCGAGGTCTTTCGCATCCCTGTTTTCCGGCGTGCGAAAGCGCCGGTAGTGGCTGATCAGATCCTCCGTGCGCGGGGCGTCGGCCCAGTCGATGCACAGCAGATCGCCGACGATGCCACCGCGGGAGTGGGTCACCAGATCGATCCGCGCCCCGGTCGGCAACGTACGCGCAAGCAGTAGCGCGTTCTCGATCGGGCTTTCGGAGAAAGTGCGGTGTTCGAAACCGTAAATCCGCTCGCCGTAGCGGTTTTCCAGCAGATCCCAATCCAGTTGGGCTTCCCGCGCAGCCGCCCGAAGGTCGCCGAAACTGCCGCTGGTGTAAGACCCGGTGCCGTGGATGAACACGAGGAGCGGTCCCTGGCCAGCGTCCCGTACCAAATCTTGGTCGCCGACGGCGGCCAGATCGGATGCCGCTTTCTGCGCGCCAACCCAGCGATACAGGCCCGGCTCCCGCAGCAGCCGCTTTTCGATGGCCCACATCAGGGCCCGCGTCGCGATGTAGCTGACGTCCCAGTTGGCGCCTTCACCGAGCGTGTCGGCCAGGGCATCTCCGGCGACCTGGCGCACCTGCTCGATGGCCTCGTCGATGATTGCGTCGGCCACGACGGCACGTTCGAGCACGGTTATCCGGGACAGCAGGTGGCCAAGGGATTCCACGATCCCCCGCGAGGCCGCGCCGCGCGGCAGCACCTTGTCGAGATTGAGTTCGCCCTCCCCCACCGCCTCCGGCGCCACGCGCTGCAGTTCCCGCTGCAGCCGTGCTCCGCTGGTGATCAGCGTGGTGCCGTCGGGCAGCTCCAATACGAAAACCTGTCCGGACTCAACCGGCACGTCGAAGTCGTTTCGGGTGGATGCCGCCCTGCCGGTGGAACTCAGGTCGATTGCATCGACGACGCGCAAATAACCGTCCGGGAGAAACGGGTCCGCGACGGGCCGCGCCCCCCGCCGCACGCCAGCCCGCAACAACGCGGGCAATTCCGGTTTCTCGATTCGACTGCCAGTGAGCTTCAGGGTCAATTGGGAGCTTGTCGTATCAGTCATGGCCGGCCTCGTTGGATCGCTGGTTGTGTTCGGGCGGAATGTGATGCTGCCTGATCAAGCGGCGGGGAGACGCTCAGGGTGGAAACTTGCCGGTGGAATCCCCTGGAAGCCTTTCCGCAAAAAACCGGCAAAAGGCACTTAGCCGGCCGATGCGCCACCCGCCCAGTGGGGCCGATGCGCGCATCAGCCCGTAAGGCCCCGGGAACATGCGGACATGGGTGGCTCGCTCGCCCTGCGGCTAGGCAAACACCTTGACCTTGCGAGCGGCCTTGGAGCCGAACAACTGGGGCGTCTGGGGGTAGCTGGCGGAGGGCAGGGACTGGCGGATGGCGGCGTGCCAGTCGGCGTAGGTAGCGTCGGCGGGCAAGGTCTTCAGCGCTTTCAGCGCGTAGTAGGAGAACGCGCCGTTGGGGCGGCCCGCGATGGTCGCATCGTAGCTGAAGTTGTTCGGGCCGTCGGCGCAACCGGACAGCAGGAGATCCCCCCCGGCCCGCAGGATCGCCCCGGCCCAGGGCGACAGCGTTGTCGTGAGCGCAACCTGGTTCGCCGGCTGCCCATTGGCCGCCCGGGGCAGTTTCTCCTCCGGCAGCCAGGCGCCCATCGGCAGGAAGCGGGGCCGGGCACCGACGGCGTCCGGGTCGGCGCGGGCCGCCCGGATCACGGTGCCGGAATGGCAACTGTCGGAAATCAGCACAACGCGGACACCCGCCGCACGGTCCGCGAACAACTGATGGATCTCGTCGTCGATCAGCACTTGGCCCTGCTCGATGTCGTACGGGCACAGCCCCTCGTCCAGGCCGTCCGGCTCGTCGCCATTCTGGTCCGGGGCATAGGTGCCGTGGCCGGAGTAGGTGATGACCAGACTGTCCCCGGCCGCCGCGCCCTTCACCAGCCCGCGGATCGAAGCCACCATGGCGGCCTTGGTTGCCTGGGCGTCGATCAGTCGCTGCACCGCAAAACCGCGCTGAGCGAGCACTGCGGACCAGTCTTCTGCGTCATTCACGCAGCCACCGAGATCCATGTCGGTACCGGGATAGTTGTTGATGCCGATGCAAAGCGCTTTCTTGGCCATGATCGATGCCCTCCTTCTCGATGCCCGGTTTCGCGGGGAACGAGACCGGCAACTACGCTGCGCCCAACGGGGCGCGGATCGATCGGCTGGTGCACCTGGGGCCAGACGCAAAACCACGCCAAGCGCAGCAGCGATCCTAGAAGGTCATGCTTCCCGAAACGGGGTGGAGTTGCGACCCAGTATCTTCGCGCACAGAAATCCGCGTCAATAGATTAGGTCGATCGGAGGAGCCGGCTGACGACGCCCGATCCCGCTCCGACTTGCCCGACCCCCTAAAGGCAAAGCCCTCTACCCCGCCAAGTGGGCCAAGTGTACCTCCCACGGACGCGTCGCCCAGGACAATTGTCACGCCGGAAAAAGGTAGCCTCCAATCATGCAATTGGCTTGCTGGCCGCGCACACTGCTGCAAAACGGCTGAGCGGCTGCGTTCCCTACAGCCACCCTCCGCAGTGCCACCGCAAGCGTTTGGAGGAAGAAGAGCGCCTGATGTCATTGCCGGCCAACCCCGCCGCGGCGGGGCTGGTACGCGCGGACCCTTGAGACTGCGAATAACCGGGAGCGGCCAGACTTGGGCCGCTTCCCCAATTGGCCGGAAATCACCGGAGAAAACAGACATGTTCGTTACGCAAGCCACAAAGGAAGTTGGACCAGAGGCAGCTATGCGGCCCTTCCACGGAATGCAGCCGCCACGCAAGCGCCACCAGAAACTCGCCCAGCCCCGCGGCATTCCCTTGCTGTCGGTCACGGGCGCCACGTTACGCAGTTTCGCCGTTTTCGCCGCGACGCCACTGGAGCCCCTGGAAAACCTGGCTAGAGGGTGCATGGTGCGGCGCTTCGGACCCAACACCCGGGTGGTGCGTACTGGCGAAGCGGCGAGTTTTGTTTATCTCGTCGCTTCGGGCTCCCTCAATGTCTTGGCAGGCAATGAGGACGGCCGCGAAGCGATCCTCGCCGTGCTGAAACAGGGCGAATTGTTCGGAGAGATGGGCGTGCTGGACGAGCAGGCCCGTTGCGCCACCATCGTCGCCGCAACCCAGTGCGTGCTCATCGCCATCAGCAGGACGGACTTCAAGTCCTTCATGAAAGACAACTTCGACGTCACCGAGTACGTGATCCGTACGCTCATCGCGCGCCTGCGCACGGCCAATCGGCGCATCGAAAGCCTCGCCTTGCTGGATGTTCCGGGGCGAGTACTGGGTGTGCTCAGGGATTTGGCCGACTCGGACGGTGCCGAACAACTCTCTTTGCGCAAGTATTCAATCCAGGAAATCGCCAAAATGGTGGGAGCCTCGCGCGAGATGGTCAGTCGCGTGATGAAGGATCTGACGGCGCGCGGGGAGATCGTCATCGACGACGGGCGCATCATGCTGAAGGGACACGTCCCATCGAAAGCGCCGGGCCTCCCGGCCGGCACGCCCCGCGGGCCCAGGTTTTGACGCGGCCCGGCGGGCTGGGACCGCGCAAGGGGCGCCGGTCAGGACAGGGCGCGCAGGCTCTGCAGCGCCGGCCGCCCCATGGTCCGCAGCGTCCCCAGCCAGCCAGCCAGGGTCACGCCAAATAGCCCGGCGGCGAACCCTATTGCGGGGGTAAGCCAGTTCGGCCCGAGATCGAGCTTGAAGACAAAATGGGCCAGGCCGTAGCCGATGGCGGTAGCGCCGACCCCTGCCAGCAGACCCGCGACCGCGCCCAGCGCGGCAAACTCCGCCAGCAGGGCGCCGCGCAACTGGCGGTTCCGCGCCCCCAGCGTGCGCAGGATCGCCAATTCGTAGGCGCGCTCGTCGTGAGTGGACTCCAGCGCCGCAAATAGCACGACCACACCGGCCAGCAGCGCAAACAGGAACACGAACTGGACAGCCCGGGCGAGCTGGTCGGATACGGACCGGATCTGGGACAGGACGGCGTCCACGTCGATCACGGTGAGGTTGGGGAAGCGGGCCACCAGATCATTTACCAGCTTCTCCTGGCCGGCAGACAGGTGGAAAGCGGTGATATAGCTGGTGGGAAAGTCGTCAATCACCCCCGGTGGCGCCACGACAAAAAAGTTCACCCGCATGGAATCCCAGTTCAGCTTGCGCAGGCTGGAGACCCGCGCCTCCACCCGATTGCCCGCCACATCGAATTCCAGCCGGTCGCCCAGCTTCAGGCCCAGGGTCTCCGCCAAACCCTGCTCCACGGAAAATAGCGGCTGGCCGCGGTCTTCCCGCCCGAACCACCGGCCCTGCACCACCGAGTTGCCGGGGGGCAGGTTCTCCAGATAGGAGAGGTTGAACTCCCGATCCACTAGGCGCTGGGCGCGCTCGTTGCTGTAGTTGTCCGGCGTCACCGCCTTGCCATTCACCGACACCAGCCGTCCGCGGACCATAGGCAGCAGTTCGGGCCGGGGAAGCCCGCGGGCCACAATCGTGTCGGCCAGTTCCGCACGCTGGTCCGGCTGGATATTGATGATGAAGCGGTTGGGCGCATCCGGCGGCACGGATTGACGCCAGTGGGTCAACAGTTCATCTCGGGTCAGCGTCAGCAGCAGCAGCGCCGTGATGCCCACGCCCAGCGCCACGGTCTGGATCAAGCTGCTCCCCATGCGGCGCCGCAGGCTCGCCACCCCGTAGCGCCACCCTGCCCCGCCGGCACTGCGTACACCGCCCGCCGCCGCCAGTGCCAAGCGCGCCACCAGGCCATAAACCAGAATCGCCACGGTGAAACCGCCCAGCACCACCGCTCCCAAACGCAGATCCGCTGCCATCCAGAACATCAGCCCGGCCAACGTGCCTATACCCAACACGTAAGTGGCCACGGTCACCGGCTCGGCCCCGCTCCACTCGCGCCGCAACACCCGCAGCGTCGGTACGTTGGCGAGGCTGACCAATTGCGGCACCACGAACCCGGCGAGCAGGGCCATACCGACGCCGAAGCCGTAGGCGAAGGGCAGCAAGGAGGGAGCCGGCAGCGCCGCATTCAGCAGCCCCGCCAGCATGCGCTCCATCACCATCTGGGCACCGTAGCCGAGCGCGCAGCCTAGGGCCGAGGCGATCAGGCCGAAGATCACAAATTCGCCCATGAACAACCTTGAAACCTGGGCCTGGCGCGCCCCCAGGCAGCGCATCACGGCGCAGCCGTCCAGATGGCGCTGCATGAAGCGGCGCGCCGCCAGCCCCACCGCCACCGCCGCCAGCACCACCGCCAGCAGGGCCGCGAGACGCAGGAATTTCTGCGCCCGCTCCAGACCGGCGCGCACTTCCGGCCGCGCGTTTTCGATGTCCTCCAGGGATTCACCGGGGCCGAGGCGGGCCTTGGCCCACTTCTGAAAGACCGCCACGGGCCGGGGCTCACCCGCCACATGCAGTCGATAGGTCACGCGGCTGCCCAACTGGATCAAGCCCGTGGCCGGCAGGTCGGCGGCGTTGACCATGAGCCGCGGCAACAGGCTGAAGAAGTTCGTGCCCCGATCCGACTCGAACGTCAGCACCGCCGCGACGCGAAAGCGGCTGTTGCCCAGCCCGATCTCATCCCCCGGCTTGACGCCCAGGGCCGAACACAGCCGTTCGTCCAGCCAGACCGTCCCCTGCGCCGGGATCGACTCGGCCAGGGCATCGGGCATGTTCAACCCGGGAGCCGTCCGCAGTACCCCGCGCAGGGGATAACCCGCCTCCACTGCCTTGACCCCGGCCAACTGGGCGCCGGAATCCGCACTGGCCATGCTGGTGAAACTCCAACTCGACAGCGCCCGCAGGCCTTCCCGCCGCGCCTGGTCGCCGAACTCCGCATTCAGGGCGTGGTCCGCCACCAGCAGTAGATCGCCACCGAGCAACTGATTGGCATCCCGCGTCAGTCGCTGGGAAAGCCGGTCGGTGAAAAAGCTGACGCTGGTGAGGCTGGCCACGGCGATGATCATCGCCAGCCCCAGGAGCCGCATCTCCCCGGCGCGGAAATCGCGCCGGAGCATCTGCCAGGAAAGGAGGAGCGCGTTCATATTTTGAGTCTTCGCATGGAATCCGAAAGCCGATGGGTATCGAGGAGATTGCCTGACGGCGAAGAAAGCTCCGCCCGGTCTATTGCCGCACCCAATCCTACCGCGGCCGGCCGACTGCTGTTTGACTGCGAAACGCCACCAGGTTCCCATGCGCCGGCCCCATCAAACACGCCGCGCTGCCCCTCGGTTCCAAGCCTTCACTCAACCTCTTGCGCGGGAACACGCCGCACGATCACCATCGCTCCGACTCGAGGCTTTGTGATCGATTTCTGACTCTGCTCACCCGAAGGCCCGTCGCAGTTGAAGGAATTGGCTAGCGGATGACCATTGGCATTCGACCCATTCCGGTCGGTCAGCGTTCGCCACAGCCGCCGTTCGGCCAATCCCAGCTTCTGCGAAACGGATTTCTCTAAAGCGGCCGTTGGCGAGCCAACCTGCCCGGCCAGGAGAGGGGATCTGCATGTCAGCAATCAACGTCCGCTGAGGGTCGCTATGAAGAGATTTGCATAGCGACCCAAACGCGACGTCCGACGCTTACGGGTTCGAACGCGCGGTTTACGAGCTGGAGCCGTCACACGTTGCCCGACAGCGCCGGTGCGGATGCGGTGGGTCCAAGCGACGTTCAGATGTCGTCGCAGATTGGCTGTCCAAGGACAAACTACTCTCGCTTTAGCTGCTTCGCACTTCCCTTGGCCGACAGCCATTTCAGCAGTGTCGCGTAGAGCAAGTCTGGAATGACGGGTTTGGCGAGGTAGTGATTCATTCCCGCGCGAAGGCATTCTTC
Source organism: Rhodocyclaceae bacterium (assembly GCA_049593715.1). Lineage (GTDB taxonomy): Bacteria > Pseudomonadota > Gammaproteobacteria > Burkholderiales > Rhodocyclaceae > JBAWHH01. The sequence goes on along the minus strand of JBAWHH010000360.1, from coordinate 7,769 downwards.
CCGATCCTCTTCCCCCGCGTTCGCGGTCACCGCAATGATCGGTGTTTCAGCGCACCCGTCGAGTTGGCGAATCGCCCGTGTTGCGCCAAGGCCGTCGAGCCTGGGCATTTTCATATCCATCAAGATGGCCTCATAGCGCTGGCGTTTGGCGCACTCGATCGCAGCCAGTCCGTCTTCCGCAATCTCGTAAGCAAGGCCTACGTTGCCCAGGAGGGCAGCCATGACCTCTCGGTTGATGGCGTCGTCTTCCACCACCAGGATGCGCGCTCCGGAAAAATCCCGCCGCAGGACAACCTGGGTTTCACCGCTCACAGTTTCGATTCGGCCCGGCCCGACACCGATGGACAATGGCTTTGCCAGGCAGATGGTCGCCCAGAATGTGCTGCCCACGCCGACTTCGCTGTTGACTCCCACGTCACCGCCCATCATTTGGGCGACCCGCCGCGCGATTGTCAGACCCAGGCCGGTTCCGCCGTATCGACGCGTCGCAGAATTGTCAGCCTGCTCGAAAGGCTGGAAGATGCGTAACACGTCCGTGGGCGCAATGCCGATTCCCGTGTCCTGCACTTCGATGCGCAAAACGAGCCGGCCGGCGGTTTCCGCCTCACCGCGTATTCGAAGGGCAACTGCGCCCTTTTCCGTGAAGCGGATGGCGTTGTCCAGCAGGGTGCGCAGCAGTTCGCCAAGCCGCACCGGATCGCCTTGCAACGGCCCGGGGATCGCTTCGACTTCCCAGTTGAAGCGGAGCCCTTTGCGTTCGGCCCGTTCCGCGAAAGGTCCGACCATCCGGCCAGTGAAAGCGTCGAGGTCAAATTCGACCGCTTCCATGGGCCGATCGCCAGCGCCGTCCGCGTGGGCGATTTCCAGGACGTCGTTCAAAATGGCCAACAAATGGTTTGACGCGTCGGCGATTTTTTTGAGCTGCTGGAGCTGCCCGGGAACGGCGACGTTGGCCCGGAGTAATTCCGTGAACCCCATGACTGCGTTCAGCGGAGTGCGAAATTCGTGACTCATCGCCGCGAGGAAGCGCGTCTTGGCGCGGTTTGCGGCCTCCGCGGCGATCGCCCGGGCTTCCAATTCGTGATTCAGCCCCGCGATGTGTTTCTCCTTCGCGACGCGATCCGTGTCATCCAATAGCACACAGCGTATGACCCGCCCGCCTCGTTCCCGATCCGGGACGAGCGCGGCATTGAACACACCGGGAAACGTGATCCGATCGGGGCGACAAAACTCAAACTGCCAGTCATGGGCGTGACCCTTCGCCAGGAGCGCCTTCCAGCACTCGGCGAGCCCGTAGTGCGACGCAGGGGCCACGAGGTCCCAAATGCTCAGGCGCCCCTCCACCTCGCCGAGGCGCTGACCGAACATCTGCTCCGCCGTGGCGTTGGCGTCGACAAGGCGGCCATCAACGTCCAGCGAGATATAGCCACAAGGTGCCGAGTCATACAGCGCCTGAAAATCCCGCTCTTTGTCTCGGAGTTGGGTCTGGGTGGCCCCCAGTTCGACGGTCCGTTTGGCCAGCAAATCTTCAACTTGCAGATTAGTCGCCCGGAGTTCCCTTTCGAGCCGGGCCCGCTGGGCCAATTCACTTTGCAGGTTCTGCCACAGTGCGGCATTCTCCAGCGCCGAGGCAGCCTGGCCGGCGAAAAGCACTGCGACAGGCAGCATGTCCGCCAGGAAAGCGGCTGGAGGCAAACGGATGGCAAACAGCAGTCCGAGGACTCGTTCAGAATGACGTAACGGCACCCCGAGCAGGCCTCCCGCCGGGCATCCCGGGGGGACAACCAGCCCGTTTGCGGCCAACTCCGAACGCAAACTCATCGCAGTCAAACCCCATCGGGCATCCTCCACGGCCCGCGGCAGGTAGCGCGCGGCCAGTGCTAGCCACAGCGGGTCCCACTCGGCATCGAGCCCGATGCGCTCCGCGATGCGCGGCGGGCCGCCGATATCCGAAAGAATGAGTGCCGCTCCGTCCGATCCGACCAGCAGCGGAAACGCCCGTGCCGCCTCCCGGGCGGCAGAGCCAAGATCCAAGGCGACGCTCAACTGCTGGCCGACGCGAACCAGAATCTCCATCTGAGCGCGTCGCTGGGCCTGCTCCAAGGCCAGGCCGATTCTGTAAGCCATGGCACACAGCAGCCCCGCTTCGTCCTCAGCGAAAGGGACAGGGCGACAGCGGGCCAGAACCAGGACACCTCGGATGCCTTGGGCTCCCCGTATCGGCACCCAGAGCGTTGCCTGGGCACCGAGATCGCGCAGGTGATCATCGATGGTAACGTCTATATCCGGATCGTTGGCAGTTACCCATCGGCCGGTGCCCAATACCCGGACGACGCAACTGTCCGCTTCGTGGGCAAAGGGTCTCGCCGTCTCTTCTTCGGGCAAGCCAACCGAGGCGACCGGCACGAAGTGGCCCATTCCCAGCGGGTCGAGCAGCACGACGATGTCGGCGGCAAATACTTCGGACAGCGTGCCAAGGGCCCGGTCAAGCAGCAGATCCAGCGCAATTGCCTCACCCAGGATGGCGTGTAGTCGCATCAGGCGACTGGCATCGCGCATGGCCCCATTGGCGGCCTCGATGGCGCAGTCGCGCGCCGCGCGCAACTCGACCGGGTTCCCACCGGACAGGTCGGCCCGCGCGATGTGGGAGGGGATGCCGGGCAGCGACATCGTCGTCCTCTAAAGGGCGATAGCGGTCAGCGTGGCGTTGTGGGTACCGAGCACGCCGGACGTGCGGGCGAACTCGCCGCAGCAGTAGAGGCCGAACGCCGGAATTTCCCCGGCGGCCCCCTGGAGTCTGCGGGGCTCTTCGGCGGCACGGCTCTGGAAGATGGTCGCCCGGGCGGCGCAACTGAAGGCCAGGAGCACACCGGGGTCTGCCACGGCGGCCAGCGCGTTGGTGGCTACGTCTTCGACAACACCCAGTAGCGTGTCCGCCGTGCCGCTCATCACGTGCACGGCGCTGCCGTCCGGTGGGACGCACCCTTGAATGCAAAGCGCTCCCTCTGCGGTCTTGGAGCGCGCCACGCGAATGATGGTGGAGCCATCGGGCTGAGGCAGGCCAAAGGGGTGAAGGATGGAGGTGCCCCAAAAAGCGTCGGCAGAAAGCTCCCCGGGAGCGAATCCCAGCAATTCTTCGTACACGGTGGCGGCTGGGCGTCCGCCGAGTTCCACCAACGTGGCGCCTTCTACCCGCGTCACCCATTGCGGCAAACCAATTGGGCGCCAGCCGTGTCGCGTGACCACGGCGAGCGGATGCTCACTGGCGATCCATAGCGCGACGGCACCTTTCTCGATCACCTGCCCATCATGAAAAACGAAAGTAGCAATGAACTTCTGTTCGTCGCCGGCCGCGCCGCCGACGATGGATACTTTCGGCCCCGTCACCCGATAGACGCCTCGGAAGAGTTCCTGAAGGTCGCCCAGCAAGGCGTCGGCGAGCAGCAATACGGCGGCGTGGGGGCTTGGGCCTGCTTCGGCGCGGCTTGCCCGGGCGATCTCCTGGCCGGCTTGATCGAGCGCGCCCTCGATGTGGCTTGCCGAGGCGATTCCGAAACGGTAGCGCCCACCGGCAAGGGCAAGGACGGCGACGCCGGCGCCGAAGCCCATGTACTCCCCCTGGACGATCTCCCCGGATGCCGTGGCGCCGATCAGGCGCGCATCACCTGCCACGTCGCGGATAGCTGCCAGCAGTTCCGTCAGTTTGTAGCGCGGCGTGGTGAAGACCACCAACAGTTCGGGCGTGGCGGAACCCAAAGCGGCCAGAGCCAACGTCGTCGCCTCGCGCCCCGCATCCGATGCTTTCTCGGCGCGACTGGCGCCGGTTCCGGCCCGCAGCTTCATCCCCGTTCCCTCTTGTTATTTGAGACGGATTACGACCGAAGCGCCAGGCGGTAGCGGACACTTGATGCCCGCACACCGCAACGGCATGTTCGACAATATTACACCCCGTTGCCGACCGCGAAGGACCGGCTGAATGTAAGACGACAACACTGTGAGCTTGGGGCAGAAATGCCTGCGCCCCTCCCTGTACGTCCAGAAAACCGTTCCGACAGTTACGCGAATTCGGCGACTAAGACTGGCGTATCGGCCTCGGTAACGGCTGGTGGCACCGGAGTAACCGCGTTCGACGCATCCCCACCTCCCGACGCTGCGCTGTTTCAGTCTCGTCAATAGTTGGGCACCGATGCCGGGGGCAGTAGATCGGGCGCTTGGCGCGCGGCAGGAACGCAGCCGGTGGCGCTGCTGCCCGCGCACTTGGTTTGCTCCTCGGCGCCACCCCAAGCTGCACTTCGCGCCGTCAGCAGGTCAAGAACTGCTACCCGCAGCAAACTCGTCGATCAACGGTCCGCGTTTTCGAGCCATTTCAACAAGGTCTCGTAGAGCACTTCCGGAGTCACCGGCTTGCCGATGAAGTCGTTCATCCCCGCTTCGAAGCATTTTGCCTTGTCTTCGGCAAAAGCATTCGCCGTCATCGCCAAGATGGGCGTCTCCTCCCGCCCAGGCAGTTGCCGAATCCGCCGCGTTGCATCGAGGCCATCTAAAAGCGGCATCTGCATGTCCATCAAGATCAGGTCGTAAGCGGCGGCGGCTGCCCGGTCGACAGCCAGTTGTCCGTTTTCCGCAATGTCCACCGCCAGCCCGACATCCTCGATCAGCATCTGGGCAATTTCGCGATTGATCGGCTCGTCTTCCGCCAGCAGGATGCGTTTTCCGGCATGTTCTCGAAGGATCATTCGATCGGCGGGCCCAACCCTGGCCTTGGGCGCCTCGGCTGGCTGCTTTCGGGCTTTGCGGAGGACGGCGGTAAACCAGAAGGTGCTGCCCCCGGCCTCGGTGCTGCTTACACCGGCCCTGCCCCCCATGAGTTCGGCGAGCTTCTTGGTAATCGCCAGGCCCAGCCCGGTGCCGCCATACTGACGCGTCGTCGAGTTGTCCGCCTGCTGAAAGGCAGCAAAGAGCCTGGGCAGCGCTTCGGGGGCGATGCCAATGCCGGTATCTTCGACTTCGAAACGGAGAGTGGCTGTCTCGTCGGTCCGCGACGCTTCCTGGACTCTCAGTGTGATGTGCCCTTGTTCGGTGAATTTGACGGCATTGCTGGCGTAGTTGAGCAGGGCCTGCTGGAGACGCGTGGGGTCGCCGCGGAGGTTGTACGGCAGGGCGACCGTCTCGGTGTTCAAGTCGAGTCCCTTGTCGTGGGCTTTCTGGGCGAGCATCGACACAACGTTGCCCACGAGCGCCTCGACATCAACGGGGGCGTCTTCCAGGTTGAACTTGCCCGTTTCGATTTTGGAGAGGTCCAGGATGGCGTTGATGATCTCAAGCAGGTGGGTGCCCGCCACCTCGATCTTGTCGAGGCTTTCGGCCTGGGCTTGAGTAATTCCGGCCCGACGCAGCACATGCACGAAGCCGGTGATGGCGTTCAAGGGCGTTCTGATCTCGTGGCTCATGTTCGCCAGGAAAGCACTCTTGGCGACAGTGGCCGCCTCCGCCTTGGCCTTGGCTTCCTCCAGTTCCGCGGTGCGCTGGGCCACTCGCTGCTCAAGCTCGACATTCAGGTTTCGGATTCGCGCTTCCGTCTTGATGCGCTGCGTGATGTCCGTGGATATGCCGCATAAGGCGTAGATGCTGCCATCCGGGCGGCGTAGTGGCAGTTTTACGGAGAGATAGGTGGCCGTCTCACCGGTTTCCGACACAGCGTTGGTTTCCTCCGCGCGCACTGTTTCGCCTTTCTCCAGCACGCGCTGGTCATTGTTGCGGATGTTTTCCGCAGTTGCTGCGTCGAAGAATTTGTCGTCTCCGGACCCGACCAGATCGTCGAGTTCCACATGCCACAGCCTCCGAACAGCTGAGTTTGCGTATAGGTAGCGCCCCTGGGTGTCCTTGAGGTAGATGAAGGCATCGACCCCATCCAGGATGGTGCGCAGTTGCTCTTCTTTGTGCTTTAGCAACCCTTCGGCTTGCTCCTTTTCTTCAATACGCTGCCTGAGGTTGGTGTTCTGACGGTCCAGGCGGCCTGCTCCCCAGAGCAGCAGCCAAGTAATCGAAAAAGAGAGCAGAAACAGCAGAGCGGCACTCTGGCGCCAGGTCGACGTGAAGTCGGCGGTGGCACGCCCAACGGTCATCCAGAATGGCGAGTGGCTGAATTTCGCGTAGGCATAGACGCGTTCAATCCCGTCGATCGGCGCCACAGTCTTATAAACGTAGTGGTCCTGTCCGGGATGTTTACGCATCAGATCGCGAACGGTGGCCGATACGTTGCGGTTTCCGATGTCCCGGTCACTTCCGGTCAGGGCCGGATGGCGCACCACCTGGGCAAAATCCAGCGTGCGCAGGTTGACGATGCCAGCCTTGCCGAGGTCGATCTGCTCAAACGTTTGGCCGATAGACTGCACGGGAAGGGTCGCCACGACCACGCCCTGGAAGCGGCCCGTACCATCCTCTAAGCGTTGCGCCAGCACCATCGCCCATTCGCCAGTCAGTTTGGACTGCAGCGGACCGCTGTACCCCAACCCCTTTTCGCCGGCTTGGGCGCGAACGAAATAGTCTCGCTGTGATACGTCCAACGGCTGGTGTTGCGGACCATTGAACGCGGTATTGAAGATGAGATTGCCTGCCCAGTCGGTGACCCCTATCTGCGCCACGAGCGGGTAATACTGCAACTCCTGACGAACCTCCTCTGAGAGTTCCGCCGTGGCCGCTTTTCCTTTTCCAGCGGCTTTCTGATATCGCTGACCGACGGAAAATAGCAGCGCATCTGCTTGACCGAGGGAACTCTCGACTTGATTGGCAAGCGTGCGTGCCGTATTGAGCACCGACACCTCTGCCATGACATGGCTGTCCCGCCAATCCTTCCAGACGATGAAAGCCGAGAGGGCGACAAGCGCCAACGAGGCAAGCCAAGCGATGTACTTGAACTGCCGCACGGACTTTATAAGTGGCAGCTAGGGACTGAGGTTATCGCTTCAACAGTCTGACGCTCAAGTGAAGCACTGGACGGCAGCATGATGTGTTCAAGGGCGCTATCCCTGCGATGGCACAGAGCCCAGCGGGAGCACCACCCGGAATGCTACATGAGAAATCCAGAGCTAGGAGAAATGCAAAACAACATCGTGGTCGGCGTTTCCGTTCAATAGATAGTTGCGGCCCGCGAAAAATGGCAAGCGTTCAACGCATGAGCGAATCAGCAGTTGTCAGAGCTGAATTGACGCCCGAAAGCCGGCGTCCAGGACGCGCGGTGCGGCTCGTCACCGGCCGGCGTCAAACCGATGATAGCCGCGTACCCCGCGCAGGGTCGCTGCCGCCCCATGCGGGCCACACGACGTGTTGGCATTGGCGAGACCGCTTCCGCGCTGGTTGCGCACGGTGTCAGGCTGGATCCACTGAAAAGGGTCGCTTACATGAGAATTGTAGGACGGCACCCCGTTATGCATGTCGGCGCTCGGTCGATGCGATCCCGCACCATCTTGGTCATCAGCCCACGCAAATGAGGCGGGTTGGTGCATCCCCATGTGGGGCATACCGCGGTCAATCAACAATATCCGACTGTTTCCGTTGGTTATTATCTGCGACGCATGCACTGGCAGGAAAGTTGCGTTCCGTTCCGAGTGTGTTTGCAGGAAAACATCCTCAGATGCACGACTTAAGTCGTCCGGCTTGTTGCGATTAACCAGTCGCTCAGGACACTCATGGAAGGAGAACTCATGCCACATCGTCCCATCAAAGATGTCATCGCCAATCGCCCGTTTCCCGCGGTTCTACCGACGAAC
>JBAWHH010000359.1:0-2626 GCA_049593715.1 Rhodocyclaceae bacterium | reverse complement strand
ACTACCCCCTAGAAGGACGTGATTGCGTTTCATCGGCGCGACACTCGACACCCCGGCGACGCCAACAGTCTTTCCGGGTGATAGACGCCTGCCGATCTGCTATGAAAGAATGGCCGGCATAGACGGGAAAATCGATTCCCGCGTTCTCCGCCGCGTCGGCGATTGCAACAAGCACGCCGCAGGAGCAAACCAATGACGAAGAAAAGCGACGCCGGGGCAGCCCCGGTCGATAAGGCTTCCAGCACCGAAACGTCTTCCGGCACCGCTCCCGCTGCAAGGGCTGCGTCCAGCCGGTCCCAAGAGCCGCCGCCGGAAGATGCGCCCCTCCATTACGTAGGCATCGGTGCCTCGGCCGGCGGCCTGGAAGCCTTACGGCCCTTCGTTGCGCACCTGCCAGCCCACGCGAACATGACCTACATCGTGGCGCAGCACATGTCTCCGGACCACCGCAGCCTGATGGTCGAACTGCTGGTGCGGGAGACCAAGCTGAAGGTGGAAGAAGCGCGCAACAACCTGTTGCCGAAGGCGGACACGATCTACGTCGCCCCGCCCAATTCCGACATCACCGTCGCCAACGGCAAGCTGCGCATCAGCAAGCCGGCCAATACCGTCGGGCCCAAGCCGTCGGTGGACAGGTTCTTCATGAGCCTTGCGGTGGACCAGGAGGACAAGGCGATCGGAATCGTCCTCTCCGGCACCGGCTCCGACGGCGCCCACGGCATCAAGGCAATCCGCGCCGCCGGCGGCATCTCCATCGCCCAGGACCCCAAGTCGGCCAAGTACGACAGCATGCCGAATGCCGCCGTCCGCTCCGGCGGGGCCGACCTCGTCCTGCCGCCCAACGAGATCGCCACGCAACTGGTTTCCATCTCCCAGCGGCCGCAGCAGCCCATCGTGGTCGATGCCGAGGACGCACCCACCGCCACGGTGCGGGGCATCGTGCGCCAGATTGCGACCCATACCGGGATGGATTTCTCCAATTACAAGGAGGCCACCATTTCCCGGCAGATCACGCGACGCATGGCGGCGTTGCAGATGCGGGATCTGGAAGCCTACGGGGCGTTCCTGACCAAGCACCACCACGAATTCGATGAACTGGCCGGGAATTTTCTCATCTGCGTCACGTCGTTTTTCCGTGATCCGGAGTCGTTCGAGGCCGTGCGGCGCGGGCTGAAGGAGATCCTCAAAGGCAAGCGGCCCGGCGACGACATCCGCATCTGGATACCCGGCTGCGCCACCGGCGAGGAAGTCTATTCAGTGGCGATTCTCCTGGCGGAGGAATTGGGCGACAACCGCGACAAGTACCGGATCCAGATTTTCGCCACGGACATCAACGCCGAGGCGGTGAATGCTGCGCGCGCCGGCGCTTATCCGGAAGCCGCGCTGACCGGCGTGGCCGGGCCGCTCATCGCCCGCTATTTCACGGCGCAGGACGGCATCTACCAAATCGACAAGAGCCTGCGCGACATGACGCTGTTCGCGCGCCAGGATCTCATCCAGGATCCGCCTTTCGTGCGCCTGGACATGATCAGTTGCCGCAACCTGCTGATTTACTTCAAGACGGAGTTGCAGGACCGGGTGGTGAAGATCTTCCACTACGCCCTGCGCACCAACGGCCTGCTGTTCCTCGGCAAGTCGGAATCCATCGGGCGGCAAAGCGCGCTGTTTGCGGAAAAGGACCGCAAAAACAAGATCTACCTGAAGCGCCAGGTGACTTCGCCCGTGGTGGCGGGTTTCGCCCACGTGCGGGGAATGGCGACGGCGGATGCCGTAGCGGCGCCGGATCTGGAGAAGATCGCCGCCGCGCCCAACAGCGTGCTCGGCCACGACCGTTTGTTCGAGCTGTACACGCCGGCCAGCATCCTGATGACGGTCAGCGGCGAGATTCTGGAAGTCTTCGGTGACTGCAGTCCGTTTCTGACCATCAAGCGCGGCAAGGCGGACTTCAACGTTTTCACCCTGATCCGCCCGCCGTTCCGTTCCGAGCTGCGGGCTTATGCCCACCGCGTCAGCCGCTGCAAAGAGACGGCGTTCAGCAGCGCGGTGCCTTTGGCAGTCGACGGCAAGAACCGGCACTACCGCATGGCGGTGCACCACTGCGGTCAGCAGGGCCTAGAGGATTCGAGCCTGCTGCTGGTGTGTTTCGAGCCGGCGGACGAACGGACTCCCGCCGCGTCCGAAGGCGAGCGCGAAGGCATCGCCACCAGCGAGCGCATCGGCGAACTGGAGCAGGAGATCGTCCTCAACCGCGAAAACCTGCAAACGGTGATCGAGGAGCTGGAAACCGCCAACGAGGAACTGCAATCCCTGAACGAGGAAGCGCAGGCGGCCAACGAAGAACTCCAGGCCTCCAACGAGGAACTGGAGACCGCCAATGAGGAACTGCAGGCGTCCAACGAAGAACTGACCACCGTCAATGACGAACTGGGCAGCCGCACCCAGGAGCTGAGCGAGGCGAATACGGTCCTGGCCAACATCCTGAACAGCCTTTACAAGGCGCTGGTGGTAGTGGATCGCAACCTGGTCATCCTGCGCCACAACAAGGTCGCCCTGCAGTTCTTCGACATCACCGGGGAAGCGAATGCCAGCCTGGCCTCGGTGCAGAAACATTTTTATCTGCCCGACC
>JBAWHH010000358.1:0-6308 GCA_049593715.1 Rhodocyclaceae bacterium | reverse complement strand
CTCATGTCGCTCGGCCTGAGTCGCTTCCCAGGCGAGGTAAGCCTCGGCGTCGGGCCCTTGTATCGTTGGCGGAACATCCATCTTCGCGCTCCGACACCGCAGGAAAACTCATTGTCCCGCAGCGTCGGACAGTGTCAACAAGGTGCGGGCTAGCCGAAGATTGCCGCCAATTCCGCCCCTGGATCGGCGGCGCGCATGAAGGCTTCCCCAACGAGGAACGCGTTGACGTTGCGGCCGCGCATCCGGGCGGCATCCGCGGCGCTGCCGATGCCGCTTTCGGTGATGACGATACAGTCCTTGGGAATGCGATCGAGCAGACCCAGGGTCGTATCCAGATTGACCTCGAAGCTCTGCAGATTGCGATTGTTGATGCCGATCAGCGGCGTGTTCAATTCGAGCGCCAGATCCAGGTCGTCGGCGTCGTGGACTTCCACCAACACGGACATGCCGAGCATCTGGGCGTGGGACTCCAGGGAAAGCATCGTGGACAGCGCCCGGTCGCGCTCACCCCAGCCCTCGGGCATGGTGGGCGACGGCGACAGGAAAGCCGACACGATCAGCAGGATGCAGTCCGCCCCCATCTCCCGCGCTTCATAGACCTGATAGCGGTCGATGATGAAATCCTTGCATAGCACTGGCAGTTGGCAAGCCGCGCGCGCCTCGACGAGATTCTCGGGCGAGCCCTGGAAAAACTGCCGGTCGGTAAGGACGGACAAACACGCCGCGCCATTGGCGGCGTAGGACTTGGCGATGTCCGCCGGGCGGAAATCCTCCCGCAACACACCCTTGCTGGGGCTCGCCTTTTTGATCTCGGCAATCACCGCCGGTTTGCCGGCTGCGATCTTGGCGCGAAGCGCACCGGTGAAATCCCGGGTGGGACCGAAAGTCCCCATGGCGTCCCGAAGCGCCGCGAAAGGCCGGGCCTGCATTGCCGCGGCGACTTCCTCGTGTTTCGCCGCCAGGATGGTATCGAGGATATTGCTCATTTGAATTGCCCCGTGAAACGCACGAATTCGTCAACTTTCGCCCGCGCCGCGCCGGAAGCCAGCGTGTCGAGCGCCACATCCACGCCATCGGCGAGGGAGTCGGCATGGCCGGCCAGACAAAGCGCCGCCCCGGCATTGAGGGCCACGATATCCCGGGCTGGACCGTGCGTACCTTCCAGCGCCGCGATGAGCATAGCCTTGGATTCTTCCACGTTGGCGACCCTCAACACCTTTGGGTCGTGCACCGCGAGGTTGAACTCCTCGGGGTGAATCTCGTACTCGGTGATACGGCCTTCCTTGAGTTCCCCCACCATCGTCCTGCCGGAGATCGATATCTCGTCCAGGCCATCGACGCCGAAAACCGTCATCGCCCGCGTCGAGCCCAGCCGCTGCAGAACGCGGATCTGGATGCCGACCAGATCAGGGTGGAACACCCCCAGCAATTGCCGCTGCGCCCCGGCCGGGTTGGTCAGCGGACCGAGAATATTGAAGATCGTGCGCACGCCCAGTTCGCGCCGCACCGGTGCGGCGTGTTTCATCGCCCCATGGTGGTTGGGCGCGAACATGAAACCCAGCCCGACCTGTTCGATGCACTGGGCGATCTGATCGGGCGCCAGATTGATATTGGCGCCGAGGGCCTCCAGCACGTCCGCGCTGCCGGACTTGGAGGACACCGAACGGCCGCCGTGTTTGGCCACCTTGGCCCCGGCCGCCGCGGCGACGAACGTGGAGGACGTGGAGATATTGAAGGAGGACGCGTTGTCGCCACCGGTGCCGACGATATCCACCACGGCGGCAGGGTCGGCCACGGGCACCTTGGTGGCAAATTCGCGCATGACCTGAGCGGCGGCGGCGATCTCGCCGATGGTCTCCTTCTTGACCCGCAAGCCGATGGTCAAGGCGGCGATGAGCACCGGGCTCATCTCGCCACCCATGATGGCGCGCATCAGTTCGAGCATCTCGTCGTGGAAAATCTCCCGATGCTCGATGACGCGGGTGAGCGCTTCTTGCGGGGTCATTGCGCGTACTCCTGGAGAAAATTCGTCAGCATCTGATGCCCGCTCTCGGTCAGGATCGACTCCGGATGGAACTGGACGCCCTGCACCGGCAGCGATTTGTGGCGCACGCCCATGATCTCGCCATCGTCGGTCCACGCCGTCACCTCCAGGCAATCCGGCAAGGATTCGCGCTCGATGGCCAGTGAATGATAGCGGGTGGCGGTGAATGGGTTCGCCAGCCCGCGGAAAACCCCGGTATCGGCGTGGTGGATTGCTGAAGTCTTGCCGTGCATGAGTTGCTTGGCGTGGACGATGCGTCCGCCGAAAGCCGCGCCGATGCTCTGGTGGCCGAGACAAACGCCCAGAATGGGAAACCTGCCGGAAAACTCCTTGATCGTCGGCACGGAAACACCGGCCTCGGCGGGAGAACAGGGCCCTGGGGAGATCACGATGTAGCTCGGCTTCATGGCCCCAATTTCTGCCAGCGTGATCTGGTCGTTGCGGGCGACCCGCACCTCCTGGCCAAGCTCGCCGAAATACTGCACCAGGTTGTAGGTGAAGGAATCGTAGTTGTCGATCATCAGAAGCATGATTTACCCCGGAAATCGGAATCGCTTGGTGTGGGCAGTGCCAGGAGGGCGGAGCGGGCGGGCCAAAAGGCCGTAGACCTCGCCGAACCCCCAGCGGCAGCCCGAGCAGAAGAGGGCTGAACAGCCCCCTCAGCGCGTCAGCGCCGCCATCGAAAGAGGGATCGCGAACAGGGCAGGATAAGTTGCTTCACAGGGTGCAATCTTACCAATGACCCTTATGCGCGCATAGCCTGAATCCACCTTCCGCCCCGGCCCGAGCTGCCTGCCGGGTGCCCTGGCAAAGCCGCGGCGATGGGTGCGCAGGTTTGGATATGGATCAGAATTTCTTTGGGAACGGCCTGGGGAAACTGTTTAGAATCGGTCGCTTCGCGCGCCCCGGGAGAGAATATGTACCGCATTGCACCGAGCATCCTTTCCGCCAATTTCGCCAAGTTGGGCGAGGAAGTGGCCAACGTCATCGCAGCGGGCGCCGACTGGATCCACTTCGACGTGATGGACAACCACTACGTGCCGAACCTGACCATCGGCCCCCTGGTATGCGAAGCATTGCGGCCGGTCACCCAGGCCACCATCGACGTGCACCTGATGGTCAAGCCGGTGGACCGCATCATCCCCGACTTCGCCAAGGCGGGGGCGAACGTGATCACCTTCCATCCAGAAGGATCCGAGCACATCGACCGCTCCCTGGCCCTGATCCGTGAATCCGGCTGCAAGGCGGGCTTGGTGTTCAACCCCGCCACGCCGCTGGACTACATGGACTACGTGATGGACAAACTGGACATCGTGCTGCTGATGTCCGTCAACCCCGGTTTCGGCGGACAGAAGTTCATCCCCGGTGCGCTGACAAAACTGGCAGCGGCGAGGAAAAAAATCGATGCATGGACACTGCAGACCGGCAAAGAGATCCTGCTGGAAATCGACGGCGGCGTGAAGGCGGACAACATTGCAGAAATCGCCCGCGCCGGGGCGGATACCTTCGTCGCCGGCTCGGCAGTGTTCTCCGCCGCCAAGGAAACTGACCCGAACCGCTACGATTCGATCATCGGCGCCCTTCGCGCGGAACTGGCCAAAGTCTGACCATCCCCGGCCGCCCGGCTATGCTCCGCCCCAATCCCAACCTATTCGGATGATGGAAACCCCGATGGCAGCCTGGCCCAATATCAAAGCCGTGATGATCGATCTCGACGGCACGCTGCTGGACACGATTCCGGACCTTGCAGCCGCCGCCAATGCCACGCTGACGGAGATCGGGCGAGCCACGTTACCGGTGGATACCATCGCCACCTTCGTCGGCAAAGGCATTCCCAACCTGGTAAAGCGCTGCCTCACTGGCTCCCTCAACGTCAAGGCGGAGGCGGATCCGGCCGAACTGGCGCGGGTGCTGCCCATCTTCATGCGCCAATACGCGGTGGTAAACGGCCGCGAAACGTCCGTCTACCCGGGAGTTCTGGAAGGCCTGGACGCCCTGCGGGATGGCGGCCTGGCGCTCGCCTGTGTCACCAACAAAGCGGCCGTCTTTACCGAGCCGCTGTTGGAGGCAATGGGGCTGAGAGGCTACTTCGACATCGTCGTCAGCGGCGACACCTTGCCGGAGAAGAAGCCCCATCCCGCTCAGCTTCTGCACATCTGCAACGCTTTGGGTGTGGCCCCTGCCGAGGCGCTGCTCATCGGAGATTCGCTGAACGACGTCGAAGCGGCCCGGCGCGCCGGCTGTCCGGTGTTCTGCGTCGACTACGGCTACAACGAGGGGGGCGACGTCCACGACCTGGACTGCGATGCTATAGTGTCTCGCCTGGACGAGGCGGCAAGTCTCGTCCTGCAATGACAAACACACAGATTCGTTCTTGCCCACCGTGATTCGACCCGAATCCTCCCGCGACAGCGCCCCTGCGGCCGGTGCCCAACTCGCCGGCTGGTGCCGCTGGCGTCATTGGCGACGCTAGACCCGCATTTTCTGGTGCAGGCGCGCCGCCCGGTGCCCCCTGCAGTCGCCGAGTATCCCGCAAGGTGGAATCATGATTACCGAACAAGAATTCAACGCCCTCGCAGAGCAAGGGTATAACCGCATTCCGTTGATGGTCGAGACCTTTGCCGATCTCGACACACCCCTTTCCATCTATCTCAAGCTGGCCAACCAGCCATACACCTTCCTGCTGGAATCGGTGCAGGGCGGTGAGCGCTTCGGCCGCTATTCGTTCATTGGTCTGGCCTCCCCCACCCGGGTCGCCGTCTATGGCCGTACCGTACTGGCGCTGACCGGCCATCGCATTTCGGATCGCCGCGACTACGCCAACCCGATGGCGTTCGTCACCGAGTTCCTGTCCCGTTTCCGCGTGCCGAAAGTTGCCGGGCTTCCCCGCTTCTGCGGCGGCCTGGTGGGGTATTTCGGCTACGACACGGTGCGCTACATCGAGCCCAAGCTGGCGGCCGTCGACAAGCCGGACCCGATGGGCACACCCGATGTTCTGCTGCTGCTCTCCGAAGAAATCGCGGTGGTGGACAACCTGTCGGGCCGGCTCAAGTTGATCGTCTATGCCGAGCCCGGCGTACCTGGCGCTTACAAGCGCGCCCAGCAGCGGCTGAAAGAACTGATCCAGAAGCTGCGTCTGCCGGCGAGCATCCCCGAAGACACCTGCACCGCCCCCGAGGCCCCCGTTTCCGGCTGGGGCGAGGAGCAGTTCAAGGACGCCGTGCGGCGGGCAAAACAGTACATCGTGGACGGCGACATCATGCAGGTCGTCCTGTCGCAGCGGCTGTCCAAGCCCTACCACGCCTCGCCCCTGGCGCTTTACCGCGCGCTGCGTACCCTCAACCCTTCGCCGTACATGTTCTACTTCAACTTCGAGGATTTCCATGTCGTCGGGGCGTCACCGGAAATCCTCGTGCGGTTGGAGGACGAAGGCGAACTGAAGCGCGTCACCGTTCGCCCCATCGCCGGAACGCGGCGGCGCGGCGCGACCCCGGAAGAAGACGCGGCGCTGGCGGAGGAACTTCTCGCCGACGAGAAAGAGCGTGCCGAACACCTCATGCTGCTGGATCTCGGGCGCAATGACGCCGGCCGCGTGGCCGAGGTCGGCTCAGTGAAGGTCACCGAGCAGTTCGTCGTCGAACGCTATTCCCACGTGATGCACATCGTGTCCAACGTGGAAGCCCGGCTGCGCGGCGGGCTGGCGGCCCTGGACGTGCTGCGGGCGTCGTTCCCCGCCGGCACAGTATCCGGCGCGCCCAAGGTCAGGGCCATGGAGATCATCGACGAACTGGAGCCGGTGAAGCGCGGCATCTACGCCGGTGCTGTGGGTTATCTGGGCTTCCAGGGAGACATGGACCTCGCCATCGCCATCCGCACCGCCGTGGTCCAGGATGGCCAGATCCACGTCCAGGCGGGCGCCGGCATCGTCGCCGATTCGGACCCCGACGCCGAATGGCAGGAAACCCAGAACAAGGCCCGCGCCGTGCTGCGCGCCGCCGAGATGGCGGAATCAGGCCTGGACACCCGGATGCAGTAACAGCAAAGCCTGCCCGAAGCAGGGTCGCGGGCGCCTTACGGCGCCCGGCTAACTGCGGAAATCCGCGTTGATCCTGACGTAATCGTAGGAAAAATCGCAGGTCCACACCGTCGCGGCCGCCGGGCCGCGCGCCAGATCGACGCGCACGGTGATTTCGGCCTGCTTCATCACGCGGGCTCCATCCTCTTCCCGGTAACCGGCGTCGCGCCCGCCGCCGCTGGCCACCAG
>JBAWHH010000357.1:0-13681 GCA_049593715.1 Rhodocyclaceae bacterium | reverse complement strand
GTCCGCTGCAGCGCGGGCTGAAGGGGTGACGCCCGCCATCGTCGGCCGGCGCATCGACGCGCTGGAGCAGCGCCTGGGGGTAAAGTTGCTGGTAAGAACCACGCGCCGCGTGGCCCCCACGTTCGAGGGCAGCGCGTTCCTGGAGGACTGTCAGCGCGTCCTCAATGACCTGGCCAATGCCGAGGCGTCCGTTTCCCTGGGCGGGGTGAAGGCCAGCGGTCACGTGCGGATCACGGCTCCCGCCGGCTTTGGGCGCCTACACGTGGCGCCGCTGGTGATGGACTACCTGGAAGCCAACCCCGAAGTCACGGTCAATCTGGATCTCTCCGACCGCCTGGTGGATCTGGTGAATGAGTCTATCGACTGCGGCGTGAGGCTGGGGGAACTGACCGATTCGAGCCTCGTCAGCCTGCGGTTGGGGGAGATGCGGCGCGTAGTGGTGGCAGCGCCGGGGTATCTGGCGCGGCATGGACGTCCCCAGATCCTGGCGGACCTCGACGGCCACAATTGCCTATCGCTAGGCCAGCAGCGCGGGTGGACGTTTCAGACCGAAAGCAGGGCGGTGGTGGTGAAGGTGACCGGTACCCTGGAATGCAACGATGGCGCCGTGTTGCACGAATGGGCCTGCATGGGCAAAGGGCTCGCCTGGCGCTCGATGTGGGAGGTGGGGGCCGACCTCGCTGCAGGGCGCTTGGTGTCGGTGCTGGACGATTTTGCCGCGCCACCGATCGGCATCTACGCCGTGTTTCCGCAGCGCAAGCATCTTTCCCTGCGGGTACGGCTGTTCATCGACCTGCTCAAGAACACCTATGGCAATCCCGAGTATTGGGGCCGGCCCATGCGGGAGCGGTAATGGCGGCCGCGGTGGTAGCATTCGCGCCCAAAACCTTGTCTGTCCCGGACCGAAAGAGCAAACACATGGCCAAATCTACCCAGTCATTGCGACGAGTTGTCTTCGCTGCCGTTTTCCTGGCCTGCGCCGGGTTGATCGGCTTCGGTCTGGCTTTGCAGCACTACGTGAATCTGGAGCCGTGCCCGATGTGCGTGATGCAGCGCTACGCCTTCATCGTCTGCGGGATCGTCGCCCTGCTGGCGGCGCTGCACAATCCGGCCGGCTTTGGCGCCAAGGTCTATGGCGCTCTTTTGGCGCTGGTGGCGGTGGCGGGCGGCGGCGTGGCAGCGCGGCAGTCGTGGATCCAGCATTTTCCGCCCAAAGTGGCGGAATGCGGTCCGGACTTGGAATTCATGCTCGACTCTTTTCCGCTGGCTCAGGCGCTGCCGATGATCTTCCGCGGGGCCGGGGACTGCAGCAAAGTTCAGTGGACGTTTCTCGGGCTGTCGATTCCCGAATGGGCTTTAATGTGGTTCGTGGGGATTGCCCTCGCCTCGCTATACGTGATTCTGCGCAAGGGCGCGGAGCCCCTAGATCCCTCCACCCGCCTGCGCCAGCGCGCGCGAAGCTGAGGAGGTTTGCGCTTCTAGCGCTGGCCTCTTTTGGCCCGCGGAGGGGTGTCACAAGGGCGAGAAGAAAACGGGCGTCCCCCGCGGAGGGAGAGAGGAGGAGGATCCCCACGAAAGGACGCCCGTGCCCGGTTAAGGGCTAAGTGCCGGACGAAGCGCGATCCGGCACATCGAATCTTTAGCACACCGCGTGCCAGATTCTCTCCGTTTTGCCGGTACTCCCGTTGGAACAAGGTGTTGCGTGCCCTGCTCAGTCCGGCAGCCAGCCGGCGCGGCTAGTCGCAGTGACCAGGTGTGCGGCTCGTATCGCACCGCCGCAGTGCACCAATCCTGCGCCGGCGCACTGTTCGAGGGAAAGGGTTTTGCCGTTCCGGCTTCGCTTACACCGTGAGATCGACGGTGAAAAGCGAAATGTCGTCGTCCGCAGGGGCGCCGGCAAGGTGAAGCCACAAGGCCGATTCCACCGCCGCAAGCCGCTTGTCGGCAACCGTTTCCGCCAGCGCGGCTGTGATCAGTTCTGCGCCGAAGTATTCGCCTTGGCGATTGCGCGCCTCGCTGACCCCGTCGGAACAGCCGAACAACTGGCCCGGTTCGCTCCATTCGAAGTATCCGGGCTGGCAGTAGTTGGCGTTCGCGTCGTTGATTCCCAGCGCCAGGCGATTGGAAGCGAAGCGCTGGACGATGTTCCCATTCTGATCCAGCCAGAGCAGGTCGGGCACCCCGCCGATCCAGATTTCGCCGTGCTGGTGACGGTCGTCGATGCAGACCAGGGATGCGGCCAGGAAACGGCCGACCGGCATGGCGTGACGCAGTTTGGTGTTGATCTCTTCGACGATCATGCTTAATGGCAGGTCGCGCGTGGCCATGCCGTAGAAAACCGATATCGCCGGCAGCAGGCTGATTGCCGCTGCCAGTCCATGGCCGGTGGCGTCGGCCAGCATGACGTACAGGCGGCCTGCGCTGGAGCGCGTTGCCGCGACGACGTCGCCACTGAAACGTTGCGCGGGGACGACGCGATGATGCAAACAGCGATCTTCCAGCCCGTCGCGCTGCAGCATGCGGGTCATCACCTCGTGGGCGAACTCGGCCTCGGCTTCTTGGGTCTCGATATAGAGGGCAAGTCGGGAGGTTTTCTCCGCCAACTCGGCTTCTCGCGCCTTGCGTGCGCCAATCTCATGAACGACCCCGACGAAGCTCCACACGCCGCTATGGACGAGCCTGGATACGGTCAGCTCCAACGGAACGGGCGTTCCGTCTTTGCGTTTGGCGGTGACTTCCCGGCGAATCCCGATTGCGTCGGTGGGGTTCTTGATCACGCTTCTGGCCGTCTGCGCTTCGGCCGGCTGGCCGGGTAGTTCGAAGTTCAGTCGGCCAAGATTGCAGCCAGTTATTTCGTCGTGGGTGAAACCGAAGATCCGCACCATTGCGGCGTTGATCCAGGTGATCTCCCCATTGACGTCGATGTTGAAGATGCCATCGATCACCGTGTCGGCAATCGCCTGGGCGCGGCGCTGGGTGAATTCCATGTGCCGCAGTGCGCACAGCCGACGGGAACCGGCGCGGATCTTTGCCGCCACTACGGCGGCAGATTCCAGATTCCGCACGCAGTCGTCGGCGCCGGCAGCGTAGCCCGCCGAGTCTTGTTCGTGAGAGCGTGTCAGTAAGGTCACGACCGGGGCGCAGAACGAATTGGACAAACGGCGCATCGTTCCGGTCAGTTCGATGCCGCTGATTCCCGGGAGGTCTGCTTCGGCGACGACGATCCCGGGCTTGTGACGCTGATACAACTCCAGCGCTTCGCGCCCATCCTTGGCGATCACGAACGGAAAGCCAAGCCGTTGGGCGGTCGCTGCCACCAGGTTTGCCGCCATCTCTTCGGTGACGGCAATCAGGACGGGCGTGTTGTCGCAGTTGGCGACCGGGCTCGCAATACGGTGTTCCATTTTGGCCAGCATCGTTGCGTCAGTTC
The DNA here is from genome assembly GCA_049593715.1 of Rhodocyclaceae bacterium. Taxonomy (GTDB): domain Bacteria; phylum Pseudomonadota; class Gammaproteobacteria; order Burkholderiales; family Rhodocyclaceae; genus JBAWHH01. The sequence goes on along the minus strand of JBAWHH010000357.1, from coordinate 10,251 downwards.
CCCGGCAGCGCGACGGCCACCATGACTTCGCTTCCCGTGCCACGGTATTCCATGCGCGAGAAGCTGATGTTGCGGGCCAGCGCAATGCCGCGGCCATTGGGATCGAACGCCCGTGACGGATCCAGATCCAGGTAGGGTTTCCAGTCGAAGCCGTCGCCGCAGTCCCTGATGGTGAAAACCAGTTCCGTCGGGCTGCGCTCGAAAGCGAGAATGGCGCGCTTTTCGGCATATTCCGGCAACGCGAGCCGGCGCTCGATTTCCTCTTCCCAGCGGTCCTCGTGCTTCAGGCGCGATTTTTCGTTGTAGCTGATGCCCAGGTTGCCATGCTCGATGGCATTGGTGAGTACTTCGGAGAGACCCAGAACGGCGAGGTCCGGCTCCGGGCACAATCGCGCCGCAAACACGGCCAGGTCCCGCGCCTCCTTCAATGTGCGCAGTTCGAATTCGCCCCGTTTTGCCAATTGCAGGGCGTCCACGACGCTTTCCGTTCGCTTGAGGGAACTGTCGCGCTCCGCCGCCAGATCCAGCGCCGCGCGCACGATGCTCAGTAGCGATTCGGGCACGAAGGGCTTGGTCAGATAGTAATAGGCGCCCGCCTCAAGTCCTTCCCGGACTTGTTCCGGGGCGGCTGCGGCCGTTTGCATGATCACCGGCACATGGGCGTGGCGCGGGTCTGCCTTGATCCGCTGCAGCAGTTCGATGCCCGACATGCCGGGCATGATGCGGTCCAGCACGATGATGTCGAAAACCGCCCCGGGCTCGTCCAGGGCCGCCCACGCCGCCTCGCCGCTTTCGCGGAATGTGAGGTCATACCCTGTCTCCGACAGATACTCGTTGATGATTTCGAGGTTGAAACTCTCGTCATCGACGACCAGGATGCGGGGGGCGGCAAAGCTCACTTCGGTCATCGCGTTCATGGTTTGGTCAGGTCTCGGGGCGAATGGCTCTCTGCGTCGACCCTCGCTACGCTCGTCCGGCGGTTCGGCGTCGCGGATGGGCCCGGCGCAGTGCTTCTGCGGTCAACGAATCTTGGGCTCGGAACGGCCCCGCGGTGCCCCATTCGCTGCGTTGGACGAAGCGGGTGGGGAAGGGGGCGTCGAGCCGCGAATTTTTCTAGGGAGCTTGCAGGGGGGGGATGGCCGGCGGTCGGGTTCGGCATCTTTGTTCTCAGGAGTGGGCCGTTCCCGAGCAGTTACGGCAACGCCGAGCTTCGCTTGAGCTAGATCAGGGACGTAGACGGCCCTCACCGTCCGATTGGCCGCGCGGGCGTACCAGGGACCGCGCGCTACCGGCTGCGATCCGTGGCGCCTTGGATCCAGCCGATTTCGCGCAGGATCTCGGCCTCAGATTCCACGACGTCGAAGGCGCTGCGCAATTCCTCGGAAATAGGTACCGGACGCCCGCTGCGCAGGTCAATACAGATCCATTGCGTTTCGGCGCGCGCCAGGATCTGGTGATCGGCACTCCGCAGGAAAAGGGTGCGCCGCGGCGAACTGCGCTCGCTCATCCCGCCGACCCAGGTGCACACCGTCAGTTCGTCACCGAGGCCGGCGGGACGCAGGTATTCGATGAAGTGGGAGCGGACGTACCAGGATCGACCGGTGCGGAGGTAGCGCTCCATCGGCCAGCCCTGGGCGGTGGAGTGGTCGATGGCGATCTCCTGCATCCAGCGCAGGTAGTCCTGGTTGTTGACGTGGCGGTGGACGTCGATGGCGTCCTCGCCGACCTTGAGTTCCTTCAAAAAAACGCGGGGCATGGCAGTTCGTCGTGGTGGGTGGGGAATGGGCACAATCGAGCCCAGGCGCCGATGTTCCGCGCCTCGATCCCGTCTTCCGGGCGCGCCGCCGACGGCTGGGCGGGGTCGGAGTTTAACGTGTCGCCAAGGCAAAAGGACCTTCCCCGGCGGGACCCGGCCTTGGGTATCATCCTTTCCCCCGGTGCATCCTTGCCATTTCCCACCCGGTTTTCCGCTGGCACTCCGCCACCGCCACCGCCTCCGTCTCCGCGAAAGAACGCCCCATGCCCGTCGTCACCCTGGACAACGCTTGTCTCGCATTCGGCCACGTGCCGCTGCTGGACCATACCGAAATGCAGATCGATGCCGGCGAGCGCGTTGCCCTCATCGGGCGCAACGGCAGTGGCAAGTCGTCGCTGCTGCGCGTCATTGTCGGATCTGGGCGGCTCGATGACGGCGAATGCTGGGTGCAGTCGGGCCTGCGGGTCGCCTACGTGCCGCAGGAGCCCGAATTCAAAGCCGATCAGACCGTGTTCGACGCCGTAGCCCAGGGTGCGGGCAACGCCACCGCGCTGTTGTCCCAATACCACGATCTGGCGCGGCGGTTGGAAACCAGCGCCGATCCCGCCCTGGTGGACGAACTCAACCGGCTGCACGCCGAGATGGAGCACAGCGACGCCTGGCGGCTGAACAACCGCGTGGAGCAGACTCTGGCGGCTCTGGGACTGGATGCCGACCGCCCCGCGGGCACGCTCTCCGGCGGCGGGATCAAGCGCCTCGCACTGGCCCGCGCCCTGGTCGGGGAGCCGGACCTGCTGTTGCTGGACGAACCCACCAACCATCTCGACGTGGACGGCATCCTCTGGCTGGAGCAACTGATCGCCCAGTTTTCCGGCGCCGTGGTGGTGATCACTCACGATCGGCGTTTCCTCGACAACGTTGCGACCCGCATCGTGGAACTGGATCGTGGCCGGCTGACCAGTTTCCCGGGCAGTTTCGCCGCCTATCGGCAGCGCAAGGCGGACCAGTTGGCGGCGGAAGACGTACAGGCCGCGCGCTTCGACAAGCTGCTGGCCCAGGAGGAAGTGTGGATCCGCAAGGGCATCGAAGCGCGGCGCACGCGAAATGAAGGCCGCGTCCGCCGTCTCGAAGCGATGCGGCGGGAACATGCCGCGCGGCGCGACCGCATGGGCGGCGTGCGGCTGGAAGTGGAGCGGGGCGACCTTTCGGGCAAACTGGTGGCCGAACTGGAGGGCGTGAGCAAGCGCTACGGCGAGCGCACCCTGATCCGCGATTTTTCCTGCCGCATCCTGCGCGGCGACAAGGTGGGGCTGATCGGGCCCAACGGCTGTGGCAAGACGACGCTGCTCAAGCTCATTCTTGGTGAACTTCAACCCGATACCGGCGCAGCCAGCTTGGGCACGCGAATCAGCATCGCCTACTTCGACCAGTTCCGCCGCGCCCTGGACGAGCGCGCCGCGGTGGTGGACGTGGTCAGCCAGGGCTCGGAGTACGTGGAAATCGGCGGCAAACGCAAACACGTCATGAGTTACCTGGGGGATTTCCTGTTCTCGCCGGAGCGGGCGCGCTCCCCGGTGGCATCGCTGTCGGGCGGCGAGCGCAACCGCTTGCTGCTGGCGCGGCTGTTCAGCCGGCCCGCCAATGTGATCGTCCTCGACGAGCCGACCAACGACCTGGACATCGAGACGCTGGAATTGCTGGAAGAACTGCTGACCGATTACGACGGCACGCTGTTTCTGGTCAGCCATGACCGGGCTTTCCTCGACAACGTGGTGACCCAGGTCATCGCCTTCGAGGGCGAGGGGCTGTGGCGTGAATACGTCGGCGGCTACGAAGACTGGCAGCGTACCCGCCCCAAAGCCGAGGCGCCCACGGCGCGGCGCGCGGAAGCGGCGACAGCCAAGACCAAGGCCGAGCCACTCGCGGCCGCTGCGACGTCAAAGATCCGCCTGAGCTACAAGGAAACCCGGGAGTTGGAAGGGCTCCCCGCCCGCATCGAAGCCCTGGAAACCGAACACGCCGCCATCGCCGCCCGCCTCGCCGATCCGGCAACCTACCGGGAAGCCCCGGCGACGCTGGCCCAGCTCAACGAGAAACTGGCGGCGCTGGCGAAGGAGATCGAAACGGCCATGGAGCGGTGGGAAGAGCTGGAGGCCAGGGTGGGCGCGTAGGAGTGGATTCGCGTGGGGTGTTTTCCAGGTCTGTGCCGAGACCGGGAGGAAGATAGGGCAATTCGTGGGCTTGGTCTGCTTTGCTGACTGGGAGGCAACTCAGCAGGCACTGCACGGTTCCAGCTCCTTGCGGCGCCAGGATAGGTGGTGAGGCCCCGGCCGGCCGGGGGGCAAAGCCACGCAATGGAAACGCCTCGCCCTGATGCCGAGCCGGCAATCGGGGCGAGGCGATGAGTCAGGCTATCTGGTAAGGCCGAACTGGAACGACTTGCTGCCTGTGGCGCTCACTGTTCCGCCATCTGCACCGGGATGTGGCCGCGCTTGTTGACGATGCGGTTGTGGGAATCGACGTACACCAGCTTGGGGGCGTAGTCCTTCAGCTCCTGCTCGGTGTACTGGGCAAAGGCGGCGATGATGAGCAGGTCGCCCTCGGCGGCTTTGCGGGCGGCCGCGCCATTCACCGAGATAATGCCAGTGCCGCGCTCGGCGCGGATAGCGTAGGTGGAGAAACGCTCGCCGTTGGTGACGTTATAGATGTCGATGGCCTGGTATTCGCTGATGTCGGCGGCCTCCAGGAGGTTCTCGTCGATGGCGCAGGAGCCTTCGTAGTGCAGTTCGGCGTGGGTAACGGTGACGCGATGCAGCTTGGACATCAACATGGTCCGTTGCATGGTTGCTCCTTGTTTGGTACGTCGTCGGGCAAAGGGTGCGGATCAAAAATCCTGCATCTTTCGCTACTGGCGCACCGGACGCGAACACGCATCGCGGCGCCCTAAACTTCCAGGTTGTCGATCAGGCGCGTGCTCCCGAGGAGCGACGCGGCAAGAATCACCAGGCCGGAATCGTGAGCGGCCGCGAATTGTAGATCAGCTTGTCTTCGCACTGCAACATACTGCGGGGCCCATCCGTGATTCTGCAATTCGGCCATGGCAGCGGCCTCGATGGCGGCGAAATCCCGATCGCCGGCCAGTATCCGGCGGCGCGCCGATTCCAGCGTTCGATACAGCCGCGGGGCTTCCGCGCGCTGGGCTTCCGTGAGGTAGCCGTTGCGGGAAGACAGCGCCAGACCGTCCTCGGCGCGGCGCGTTTCTCCGGCCAGAATGGTGACCGGCAAAGCCAGTTCCCTGACCATGTTCCGCACCACCATGAGTTGTTGATAGTCCTTCTTGCCGAACACGGCAACGGCGGGCTGGACAATGTTGAGCAGCTTGCACACCACCGTCGCCACGCCGCGGAAGAACCCTGGGCGGAAAGCTCCTTCAAGGATGTCGCTTTGCGCCGCATCGGGGAGGATGAAATAGGACTGGGGCACGGGATAAAGCTCCGCTTCGTTCGGGGCGAACACATGGGCCACGCCGGCCCCCGCCATCTTCGCGCAGTCGTCTTCAAGGGTTCTGGGGTAGGTGTTGAAGTCTTCGCTGGGACCGAATTGCAGCCGATTGACGAACACGCTGGTCACGACACAGTCGGCGTGCTCGCGCGCCTGATTCATCAAGGCGAGGTGGCCTTCGTGCAGGTTGCCCATGGTGGGCACGAAGGCGATCGGGTTGGCGCGGCGCCGCTCCTCGTCGAGGGCGGAGCGCAGGGAAGCTACAGTGGTGTGGATTCGCATGGAGAAACGGATAACAACGGTGGAAGCGGAAGGTTCAGCGGGACGGCGGGAAGTCGGCCAGGGCAAGCCGCACCCCCAGGCCGATGAACAGGGCCCCGGTGGCGCGGTCCAGCCAGCGGGTGACGCCGGGGCGGCGGCGAAGCCAATCCCCCAATCGGCCCGCCGCCAGGGCGATGGCGCCGAATACCAACACCGCCATCAGCCCGAAGGCGACACCGAGTGCGCCAATCTGCAACCCGGCCGACGGCCCGGCCGGGGCCACGAACTGGGGCAGGAAGGCGAGGAAAAACAGCGCCACTTTTGGGTTGATGGCGTTGGCCACCAGCCCGCGGCGGAAATAGGTGCCGAAACCGTCGAGGCCCGCCGTCGCGGCTTTGTTCCCATCGAGGCCGGAGAGACTGGCCCCCCGGCTCTTTAGCGCCTGCCAGCCGAGCCAGCAGAGGTAGGCCGCGCCGGCGTATTGCAGCAGGCGGAACGCGACCGGTGAGGCGGCGATCAGCGCCAAAACGCCCAGGGCCGCCAGCACGGTGTGGTTGAGGCAGCCCGCCGCACAGCCCATGGCGAAACCCATGCTGGCGGAGCGCCCGCGGGAGAGGCCAAGGGAAAGCACGGTGAGGTTGTCCGGCCCCGGCGCGAGGCAGAGCAGGAACGCCACGGGCAGGAAAAGGCCCATCTGGGTCGCAGTGACGATCACGAAAGTCGCTCCGACGATTGTTCAGTAGCTCTGCTCTGGGGACGGGAAACTTCCATCCTTCACGGCGGCGACGTAACGCTGTACCGCCTCGTCGATGCTGGTCGCCCCGTCCATGAAGTTGCGGACGAAGCGGGCCTTTTTGCCCGGGTAGACGCCGATCATGTCGTGGAGCACCAGGACCTGCCCGGCGCAGTCTTTGCCGGCGCCGATGCCGATGGTGGCCATGGTGGTGAGCGTGCCGGTGATTTCCGCCGCCACGAGGGCCGGCACCATTTCCAGCACGATGAGGGCTGCGCCGGCTTCCTGCAGCGCCCAGGCGTCGTTGCGCAGGCGGTGGGCACCTTCTTCGGTGCGGCCCTGCACGCGGTAACCGCCCAGTTGATGGACCGACTGGGGCGTCAGACCGATGTGGGCACACACCGGAACCCCACGCTCCACCAGGAAGCGCACAGTTTCGGCCATGAATTCGCCGCCTTCGAGCTTCACCATGCGAGCGCCGGCCGCCATCAATTGGCTGGCGCTGCGCATCGCCTGCTCGCGGGATTCATGGTACGAACCCCACGGTAGGTCGGAGACCAGGAAAGGCCGCCCCTCCCGGCCCAGGCCGCGGGCAACGCAGGCGGTGTGGTAGGCCATGTGTTCCAGGGTGACCGGCAGGGTGGTCGTATGTCCCTGCAGCACGTTGCCCAGGGAATCGCCGACGAGCAGGACATCGACCCCGCAGCGGTCGAGCAGGTTGGCGAAGCTGGCGTCGTAGCAGGTGAGGACGGCGATCTTTCCGTTCTCGGCGCGCATCCGCGCGAGTTCCGTCAGCGTGACCGGTTTTTTCGCCTGGTCGAGGTAGGCCATCGCAGGGGTCTCCGAGGTTCCGTGAAGCGCGTTAACGCGCGGGTGTCGAGCGCGAGTTGACCGCGTCGGCGCGGAATTTATCCCAAAACTGCCGCGCGTAGGCGTTTCGGCCACTTATTTGCACGAGGCGGGGAATTTGGAGAGGCGGTGCGCCTTTCCCGGGCGGCGGGACGAAACTCAGCCGGCCGGGAAAGACCTGGAAACGGGTGCTGCGGACCCGGACTGGTCAGGCGTAGCCGAAGAACTCGCGGTAACTGCGCATCGCCTGGAGCCGGTCGAGCAGCAACTTGAAGTCCGCATCCTCATCCACCGGGTTGAGGGTGTCGGCATTGATGATGAACAGTGGCGCCTTGTCGTACTGGTGAAAAAAGCTGGCGTAGCGTTCGGCAACGCGGGACAGGTAACTTTCGCCGATCCTGCGTTCGGACTCGACGTGGCGGCGGCGCACCCGCTCCAGCAAGGTTTCCGGCCCGGCCTGCAGGTAGATCACCAGATCGGGCGTGGGCGACTGCGGCTTCAGCCGGTTGAACAGATCCTGGTAAAGGGCAAACTCCGGTTCCGTCAGGTTGAGAGCGGCGAACAGCGGATCGCGGTCGAGAAGGAAATCGGACACGACGCGGTTTTCCACGGATCCCAGCAGCGTGGGTGAGCGCACCAGGTCCATCCGCTGAAGCAGGAAAAATAACTGGGCGGGCAGGGCGTAACGCTCGACGTTGTCGTAGAAGCGCGGCAGGAACGGATTCTCCTCCGGCCGTTCGAGCAGCAGGTCTGCATGCAGTGCGGCACCCAGGCGGCGGGCGAAGGAGGTTTTGCCGACCCCGATCGGACCTTCGACGACGATGTAGCGTGCCTTGTCCAGCATGCGATGTGCTCTCTAGGTTTCGACGGCGGTCGCAGTCGCGAGCGGCGCCCCGCTTTCCTTGCGGCTACGGCTGCGACGGCGCCGCCGCGGGGGCGATTTTTCGGGCGTCAGCATCGCCAGCCGCCCTTCGGTGTCCGACTCGATGAAGCGGGTCCACCACTCGGCGAGGGATGTCGGCAACTCACCGCTGGCCGCCCGCAGCAACAAAAAATCGTAACCGGCGCGGAATCGCGGCTGCTCGATCAGGCGCAGGGGCCGTTTGCCCGCGTTCTGTTCGAAGCGCGGCTGCAGCGCCCAGATGTCCTTGATATCGCCGACGATGCGCCGCGTGATGGCGAGTTTTTCCCCCTGGATGTCGAGCACGTCGTCCATGGCGGCGAACAGCGCAGGCGTGGGGGTTTCCTGGCGCGCCTTGCGCGCTTCCCAGTTCGCCAGCACCTCGTGCCACAGCAGGGTGGCGAAGAGAAATCCCGGCGAGACCGGCTTTCCCGCCCGCACGCGGTCATCCGTGTTGGCCAGCGCCAGCATCACGAACCGCTCGCCCAGGGGTTGCTCCAGGATCACGTCCAGCAGTGGCAGCAGGCCATGCTGCAGACCCTCGTTCCTCAGCCGGCGGATGCATTCCACCGCGTGCCCGGAGAGCAGCAGCTTGAGCATCTCGTCAAACAGGCGCGAGGGGGGGACGTTGTCGATGAGATCCGCCATTTCGCGGATCGGCTCCCGCGCCGCCGGGTCGATGGCGAGGCCCAGCTTGGAGGCGAAACGTACCGCCCGAACCATGCGCACCGGATCCTCGCGGTAACGTTTGCGCGGGTCGCCGATCATGCGCAGCGTCTTGTGCTTGAGGTCCGCCACGCCGTGGTGATAGTCCACCACGGTTTCGTCCGTGGGGTTGTAATACAGCGCATTGATGGTGAAATCGCGTCGCGCGGCGTCTTCTTCCTGGGTGCCGAAGACGTTGTCCCGCAGCACGCGGCCGTGTTCGTCGGTTTCGTTGTGTTCGCCGTTGGCGGCGCGGAAGGTGGAGACTTCGATCGTCTCCGAGCCCGACATGACGTGGACGATGCGAAAACGCCGCCCGATGATGCGGGAGCGGCGGAACAGGCCCCTCACGTCCTCGGGCGTGGCGTTGGTCGCCACGTCGAAATCTTTGGGTTCAAAACCGGCGATGGCGTCGCGCACCGCCCCGCCAACGATGAAAGCGCGGTAACCCGCCTCCTGCAGCCGTGCAACGACGCTGCGCGCAGCGGGGGAAATCGCGTCGCGGCGAATGTTGTGCTGCGAGGGGGGGATGACCGCCGGCTCGTGGGCCGGGGGCTGAGCGCGCATAAATACCCGGCGCAGCAGCTTGCGGATCATGACGGAATGTTGAGGCTGACTTGACGTTGCATCCCGCGAATTATAGCGCCAACGTGCCCTCAGCCTCGCAGACTGATGATCGGCCAGCCGTGGCGGCGGGCGTGGGCCTCCAGCGTGGGGTCGGGGTCCACGGCTACCGGATCGGTGACGATGGACAGCAGCGGCAGATCGTTGAGCGAGTCGCTGTAGAAGCGGCTGCGGGCGAAACTTTCCAGTCTGGTGTCCATGCCCTGCAGCCATTGGTGCAGCCGGGTGACTTTGCCTTCGCGGAACGAAGGTTCTCCGCTGACGCCACCGGTGAACTCGCCACTTTCGTGCTCCGGCTCCGTGGCGATGAGGTGGTCGATGCCGAACTCTCTGGCCACCGGCCCAGTGATGAAACTGTTGGTGGCGGTGACGATGGCCGTCAGGGCCCCCGCCGCCTGCTCGCGCCGCACCAGATCCCGGGCTGCCGGCAGAATCAGGGGCACGAGATGGTTTTCCATGAATTCCGCGTGCCAGGCATCCAGTTGGCTGCGTGGGTGGCGGGAGAGCGGCTTCAACTGGAAGTCGAGGAATTCGTCGATATCCAGTGAACCCGCCTTGTATTGTTCGTAGAACTCGGCGTTGCGGGCCTCGTAGACTTCGCGGTCGAGGACGCCTTTCCCAATGAGGAACTGCGCCCATTCGAAGTCCGAGTCGCCGCCGAGCAGGGTGTTGTCCAGGTCGAAAAGTGCCAGTTCCATTCTTCGGTCGCCGCTTTCTTGTAGGTGTGGTGGGGCCGGGCGTTGGCGCGCCGGCCTGGTTCATGCGCCGGTCAGCTTCCCGGGGCGGACTTCTCCGCTTTTTCCGCCTCGGCGCGCCGTGCGTCTTCCCGGCGCTTTTTCAGCCGCTGCATCGATGCGAACTGCCAGACGAAAAATCCCAGTAGAACGCCAAAGGTCAGCGTCGCCTTGCCGAGCATCAGGG
>JBAWHH010000356.1:0-1732 GCA_049593715.1 Rhodocyclaceae bacterium | reverse complement strand
GATCAGGGTGGCTCCGGCGAGCCCCAGCAGCAAAGCGGCCCCGGTCTTCGCCAGCGGCGCCCATTGGGCAGCGCGGGGAATTTCCAGTTCCACGGACCAGTGGGACAAGGCGGAGGGAGCCACGAAGCGCCCGCTCGCACCCACGTCCTGCGACGAGTCGAAGCCCTCCGGCGCGCGGCGGGCAATGATGGCACCACGGCCATCGCGCAACGTCATTGCCCATTCGTCGGGCAGCGCGAACTGGTCGAGACGGGCCTGAAAGCTGCCGGTCGCCACGGTAGTGAGCAGGACATACGCTGCCTTGCCTTCGCGGACGGCCGGCGCCGCGATGGCGACCAGGGTTTCCTTGGCGAGGGGGGCGGGGAAAGTGTCGCCGACCGCCGGCTTCATCGTCGCCACCGCGGTTGGCGCGGCGGCATGCCCGGCGGGACGCGGCAGCGGCGGCAGCTTTTCGCCGAAAGGCACGCGGGTGCTGAACAGCATGCGCATCGGTTGGCCCGTGCCGGCGAGGACCACGTGGCTGCCGAAATTCTCCCGGAACGACTGGGCCTCGCGGTAGAGATCCGGCCAGTGTTTCGGATCATCCACCAAGGGCGAGGCCGCGAGCATGCTCAAGGCGCGGATTCGCAATTCGAGTTGCTGATCGACGTTGGCCGCGAAGTTGCGGACCTGGGCGGCCGCTTGCTGGTTGCGCTGGACGTGGCTGGCACGCACGCGGTCGTAGGCCAGCCAGATTGCCAGCACCAGCAGCGGCAGCACGCACATCCAGATGAGCCGGCCCAGATAGGTGCGAAGCGGCACGCCGGTGGGCGGCGGGCGCTTGCGGGTCATGGCGTGCGCTCGCTGCAGCCCGCTGCGAGGGAATCCGTGAAGGACAGGTCGAACGGCGGCGCCTCGCCGAGCCGCACCGACTGGGCGTTGAATCGCCGCTTGAGATCGATCATTTCCATTTCGCGGCCGACCGCAGCCTGGTGGAAACGCTCCAGTTCGTCGTTGCGGCGCTGCAGTTCCGCCTGCGCGCGCTTGAGTTCGCTGATGTCGCTGCCGACGGCGAGAATGCTCTCGACCCGGCCCGCGCGGTCGCGCAGTGCGCGGTTGCTCCAGGACATCCAGACGCGGCGGCCATCGCGGCAGACGTTCTCATTGACGTTGCTGACGTAGCGTTCGGGATGGGCGGCGATGTCTTCCACCAGCCCGCTGAGATCGGCGCCGGTGGATTCCCGCTCCGGCACCAGGATGGCGACGGGGCGCCCGACGACCTCGTCGGCGGGCCAGCCGAAGAACGCCTCGGCGTACTCGTTGAAAAAGGTGATTTTTCCGTCGCGCGACCAGTGGATGATGGCGCTGTTGGCGTTCTGCACCAGTTCCCGGTAGCGCCTTTTGCCCTCCGCCAGCGCCAATTCGGCCCGCTTGCGTTCAGTGATGTCCTGCACCGTGCCGCGCAGCGCGATGACCTTGCCCTGAGCATCGCGCAGGGCTTCGCCGCGGGCGGTGATCCAGCGCGGGGGGCCATGGAGGCCCGCCGTCTCGGCATCGCAGACGTAAGCCACGCCCTCGCTGAGGCCCCGTTCCACCGCCGTGGTCAGATCGGCCCAACTCCGGGGTGTGAAATAGGACTGGACTTCGGGGAAACGGGCCGGGGGCAGGACCGGGTCGCGGCCGTAAATGCGGTAGATTTCCTCGGACCACGTGTGCTCGTCAGTCTGCAGATTCCAGTGCCAGTGGCCCAGGC